>DATAHC010000302.1:0-5370 GCA_036263415.1 Flavisolibacter sp. | reverse complement strand
CAGAAAGGAGCCGGCCGCAGAAGTAATTTATATACCGATTATACGTTTGCTGTAAAGGACGGCGACAAGCTGATTGCCTTTACAAAAGCCTATTCCGGATTAACCGACAAAGAGTTTGCGCAGGTCGATAACTTCGTGAAGCGAAACTCCATCGAAAAGTTCGGACCGGTGCGCACCGTAAAGCCGGAACTGGTGTTCGAGATCGCTTTTGAAGGCATTGCCGCCAGCAACCGCCATAAATCAGGGGTGGCCCTGCGCTTCCCGCGCATCAGTCGCTGGAGGCAGGATAAAAAAGCCGATGAGATCAATACGCTGGACGACCTAAAAGCCATGTTGGAACAATACGGAAAATGAAACTGCAGCAGACCAGGGGATACGAAGTGATACGGCAATGGCTGACCGAAAAAGGGTTTCAGCCCTTTCCTTACCAGGAAGAAGCCTGGCAGCGCATCATTAACGGCGAGAGCGGATTGGTAAACGCCCCTACCGGTACCGGCAAGACCTTCTCCGTATTCCTGGGCAGCCTGATCCAGTTCATCAACACCCATCCTGAAACGTATACCACAAAGAGCCGCAACGGATTACAACTGATCTGGGTAACACCCCTCCGGGCATTGGCAAAAGATATTGGCAGGGCCATGGAAGAAGTGATCGGTGCGCTGGGTATGGCGTGGAAGGTGGGCATCCGGAATGGCGATACCTCGCTCTCCGACCGACAAAAGCAAAAGCGGCAGATGCCCGAAGTACTGATCATTACACCCGAAAGCATGCACCTGCTGCTGGCGCAAAAGCAATACGCCAGCGTATTCGAAACCTTGCGCATTCTGGCGGTGGATGAATGGCATGAGCTGGTCGGCAGCAAACGGGGCGTGCAGGTAGAACTGGCCATCAGCCGTATTACCGGCCTGCGCCGGATAGCCGCTGCACAATCGCCAAAGACGCCGGCCCTTTCCCTCTGGGGCATCAGCGCCACTATTGGTAACCTGGAAGAAGCCATGCAGGTGTTGCTGGCACCCCTGCGTTTATTACGGCCCGATGTGACGGGTACTATTGTCCGCGCACGGATCCGCAAGCAGATCGAGATCGAATCCATTCTTCCTGATGAAATAGAGAAATATCCCTGGGCCGGACACCTGGGCATCAAGCTGGCCGCAAAAGTGCTGCCCATTCTGGAGCAAAGCAAGACCACGCTGATCTTCATCAATACCCGGGGCATGAGCGAAATGTGGTACCAGACCTTACTGAATATTGCTCCCGAACTGGCCGGACTGATCGCCCTGCATCATGGCAGTATTGAAATGGAGCTGCGTACCTGGGTAGAGGAAGCGCTTCATGAAGGCAAGCTGAAGGCTGTAGTATGTACCGCCAGCCTGGACCTAGGCGTGGACTTCCGGCCGGTGGAAACGGTGATCCAGGTAGGTTCGCCGAAGGGCGTAGCGCGCTTCCTGCAACGCGCCGGTCGCAGCGGGCACCAGCCCGATGCGGTGAGTCGCATCTATTTTCTGCCCACCCATTCGCTGGAGCTGGTAGAAGCAGCTGCCCTGAAATCGGCAGTAGATGAACAATTCATCGAAAGCCGGGAGCCGATGCTGCTGTGTTATGATGTGCTGGTACAGTACCTGGGTACGCTGGCCGTATCGGAAGGTTTCGATCCGCAGGTGATCTGGCCGGAAGTGAAAGCCACCAACTGCTTCCAGGAACTGACGGAGGAAGAATGGCAGGAAATGCTGTACTTCCTGACCAATGGCGGTAATGCCCTGCAGCAGTATGACGAATACAAGAAAGTGGAAATAGAGGATGGCCTGTACAAGATGAAAGGCCGGCGTATGGCCATGCGGCACCGGCTGCATATCGGCACCATCGTGAGCGATGCCATGCTGAAAGTGAAGTTCATGACCGGCGGCTACATCGGCATCATCGAGGAATACTTCATCTCTCGCCTGGAGCCTGGAGACAGCTTCACCCTTGCCGGGCGTCAGCTGGAGCTGGTGATGATCAAGGATATGACGGTGCTGGTAAAGAAATCCTCCAAGAAGAAATCGATCGTGCCCAGCTGGCTGGGTGGACGGCTTCCCCTGTCAGCCAGCCTCGGAAGAGTATTGCGCCAGAAGTTTGACGAGGCATCCGGGATGAAAACCGCCAACACCCGTACGTACCCGGTGGAGCTGCTGTCCCTGTTTCCCCTGTTTCAGCTGCAGGCACAGCTGTCGCATGTACCGAAGGCCAATGAGCTGCTGATCGAGCAGATCGAAACAAGGGATGGCTATCACCTGTTTGTATATCCGTTTGAAGGACGACTGGTGCACGAGGCCATGGCAGCCCTTCTCGCCTACCGCATCAGCCGCATCACGCCCATTACCTTCTCGATCGCCATGAATGATTACGGCTTCGAGCTGCTGAGCGACCAACCGATACCGGTAGACGACAGCAATGCAGAGGAACTCTTTTCCCCAGACAACCTGATGGAAGATATACAGCGCAGCGTGAATGCCACTGAAATGGCAAAGCGAAAGTTCCGGGATATTGCCGTGATCGGTGGTCTTATCTTCCAGGGCTATCCGGGTGAGCACAAGAAAGCCCGGCACCTGCAGGCATCTGCCGGTTTGCTGTTCAATGTGTTCAACGAATATGATCCCAATAATGTATTGGTTCGACAAGCGTACCAGGAAGTCTTCAACCAGCAAATGGAGGAAATACGCCTGAGGGATATGCTGCAACGGGTGGCGCACAGCCGAATCGTGATCACTTATCCCGAACGGCTCACGCCATTCTGTTTCCCAATTAAAGTGGACAGCATGCGTGAGAACCTTACCTCTGAAAAACTGGAGGACCGGGTGCGGCGCATGCAGCAGCAATTATCTGAGTAAATGTCACCGGTTTTACCCGTTACTTTTTCATTCTTTTAAGCTTTGCTTTTTGCCCGCGCAAACCCGCTCCGTTACCTTTGCCGCTCTTCATGGAGGCACCGATTTTACACGAGATCTCAGGACAGCATTTATGGCTTTCCGCCTACCGATCCATCTATTGGGAGGAGCAAAAAGCATTACTTGTTTCCGACCTTCATTTCGGAAAAACAGGTCATTTCCGCAAATCGGGTATTGCCGTTCCGCAGCACGTTTATAAGGAAGACCTGCAACGCCTGGTGACCCTGCTGGATCATTTCAAGCCGGCACAACTAATTGTGGTTGGCGATTTCTTTCACAGTCATGCCAATACGGAACTGGAATGGTTCACCCGCTGGCGCCAGGATTTTGAAAGCCTGGAGATCATACTCGTTAAAGGCAATCATGATATCCTCAAGACCGCCTGGTACGACTCCAACAACATCACGGTGATCGATAAGGAACTTCGGATGGGACCCTTCCAGTTCACCCATGATGTTTGCGATGCCAGTCCTGGTTACTACACCTTCTGCGGCCATATTCATCCAGGTATTGTGTTGCAGGGATTAGGCAAGCAAACCCTTCGCTTTCCCTGTTTTTATTTCAATTCAACGCACTGCATTCTTCCGGCTTTCAGTAAGTTCACCGGCACCGTTTCCATGCAGCCGAAGACCAGGGACCAGGTTTTTGCCATCGTTGAGAACAAGCTGATACGCATGCAATGAGCGACCGGAAACTGCATATCGCCTTTGATCCCATTTATGCGCATCCCCTACCTGAGGGGCACCGGTTTCCGATGCTGAAGTATGAACTGATCCCGGCACAGCTGCAATATGAAGGGCTGATCCGTGAAGCCAATCTTTTTGCCCCACAACCCTGCAAGGACGCTATAGTACTGCTTACCCATGATGCTGATTACCTGCATAAGCTGCAGCATCAGCAACTATCGGCACAGGAACAAAGACGCATCGGGTTCCCTCAATCCCCGGAGCTGACAGAACGCGAATTGATCATTACCCAAGGCACCCTCGACTGTTGCACCCATGCTTTTCAAAACGGTGTGGCCTTCAACGTGGCAGGCGGCACCCATCATGCCTTTGCCGATCACGGGGAAGGGTTTTGCCTGCTCAATGATTTTGCCGTTGCCGCCAATTACCTGTTGCATCAAAAAACCGTTTCCCGGATCCTGATCGTGGACCTGGATGTGCACCAGGGTAACGGCACTGCCAAGCTGTTTGAAAACAAAGATTCCGTTTTCACCTTCAGCATGCATGGCAGAAATAATTATCCATTCCGGAAAGAGAAGAGCGATCTCGATATTGAATTACCGGATGGCATCAGCGACGAGGATTACCTGCAGCTCCTTAAAGAGGCGCTACCGGGACTGATCGACAAGGTTCAACCCGGGATCGTATTTTATTTATCCGGCGTAGACATTCTTGAAACGGATCGCTTTGGTAAATTGAACGTAACAATGGAAGGTTGCCGCCGACGCGATGCATTTGTTTTCCAGACCCTGCGGCAGCAGCAGCTTCCCTGCGTGGTGGCCATGGGCGGTGGTTACTCACCGGATATCCGGGACATTGTTGCGGCACACTGCCATACCTATCGTGCGGCGCTGGATATTTTCGAATTGTCTTAATGCTTTTTACGCAGCTGGTTATAGTCGAGGAAGTAAATGACTTTCAGCGTAAGCTCATTGCCATGAGATGTGCGGAAGGTGCGTTCCAGATTATCCGTATAATTATTGAACAGGGTACCGTTTACAGAATAGTTATCGCCCAGCCAGTTCTTATAGCCCAGGATCACCCGGCTGCCGGGGCGGAAGTCCCAGGTGAGGAAGGCATCTACATTGAACCCGTTGTAATTTTCATCTCTGCCGGAAAGGAAAGACCTTGGAATATGATCTCCCTTCGCATCCACATTATAGAAGCTGTTATAGATCACTTTATTCCAGTAGTGGCGGGCCCTCAACGATACGTTCAGGCGGGGCGTGAAGTTATAGATCCCGGACAGCAAGGTGGCCGTTTCGGTGAAATCGCGGTAGCCGAGGATCGGGTCACCATTATTTTCCCGGGCGAACGCATATCCGATCTGATTGCTTTCGTATTCACGTCCCCAGCTTACATTCATCGTAAACTGGTCGCTGAAGCGGTAGCGAAAGAATAACTGAAGGGAATTATAGCCATTATCCACCCGGTTGGGACGAGTGGCCACGCCGAGGCCATAGCCTACATAAAAACGCTTGCGGCTATCGGTACTGCCATTCATACCGAAGGTGACCTCTGCCGGGCGCTTCACAAAGAGGCCGGGCGTCCGGAGCTCGAAATAATCGTGCTGAGCGAATGGGTAGGAGCTGACACTGAAGGTGACATCCCAGAAATTGCGAAAATAATAGAAGGCAGATGCAGAAAGCTCTACTTCTGAATACTTATAAGGTTTATACAGATACTGGCTGCTGACATCAAATCGATAGATATACTGGTTG
>DATAHC010000301.1:0-3213 GCA_036263415.1 Flavisolibacter sp. | reverse complement strand
TTTCCAGCGCATCGATACGGGATTGCTGTCCCTCCAGCTCTGTTTTTAATTGCCTCAGCTCCTCTTCCAGGCGCACCAGTTCTGCACGGTCTGTCATGGCAGCGAAGGTAAGAAGATCGGGAATGCAGGATGGCGGAGACGCGTGCTGTCATTAGTTACCGCAACCTGTTCCGCCTTTCACCCGATCCGCTTAACTTGCCTGATTAAAACGACCGGTTGAAACAATTTCTGTTAAGCCTTTTTCTTTTGGTAGCCCTGAAAGGGGCCAGCCAGGACAGCTGCCAGCTCCGTATCAGCCTGCTCACCTGCGCGCCGGGTGAGGAGTTGTATTCTACCTTTGGCCACACAGCCATCCGGGTACAGGACATGGGCCGCAACGCCGATCTGGTTTTCAATTACGGCACCTTTGAGTTCGGACCGGATTTTTACAGTGAGTTTATCCGGGGCAAGCTGCGGTATGCCTTATCCATTGAAAGCTTTACCGACTTCCTGTACAACTACCAGGCGGAAAGCCGTTCCGTACAGGAGCAGGAGATCCGGATGGACTGTGCTGAAAAAACAAAGCTGTACCAGGCTTTGATGGAAAATGCCCGCGAAGCGAACCGTTACTACCGGTATGATTTCC
Source organism: Flavisolibacter sp. (assembly GCA_036263415.1). Classification (GTDB taxonomy): domain Bacteria; phylum Bacteroidota; class Bacteroidia; order Chitinophagales; family Chitinophagaceae; genus Flavisolibacter. The sequence continues at coordinate 2,588 of DATAHC010000301.1, read as the reverse complement.
TGTTTGATAATTGTACGACGCGGGCCAAGGACATGATTTCAAAAAACGCCTCCGGTCCCGTAGTGTTCCAAAACATACTTCCGGCCCGTAAGCCTTCTTTCCGGGACCTCATTCACAGTTACCTGGATGCCGGCCATCAGCCCTGGAGCAAGCTGGGGATCGATATCTTGTTGGGGGTGAAGCTGGACCGCATCGTAACGAACGAGCAGGCTATGTTCCTGCCCGATTACCTGCTGAAAGGAATGGATCATACCACCGCTGCCGGCCAACCGCTGGTAACGCCTCCCAGAATGATCCTGTCGATGCCCTCACTCGTTGGCGACAAAACTATATTTACTCCGGCAGTCATTTTTTCAATGGTGCTGCTCCTATTCGCCGCACTTTACTTTTCGCGGACCAAGAAGGCGCAACGCATCCTGGGCGCGTTGGATTTCCTCTTATTTTTTCCCTTGGGACTGGCCGGTCTGCTGTTGCTGTTTATGTGGTTCGGAACGGACCATGTGGTTTGCCGCCAGAATTTTAACCTGCTCTGGGCGCTGCCTTCCCATGCCCTGATGGCGTTCCTGATCTACAGCAAGGCGCGATGGGTACGGATCTATTTCCGCATAACGGCTGTTATAGGGCTGTTGCTGCTGCTCACCTGGTTCCTGCTGCCGCAACACCTGAATGAAGGCCTGATACCGCTGGTGCTGCTACTTACCTTCCGGAGTTTCATACTTTCAAAAACAAAACCTCATGCTGCCACGAACCGTCTCCGTAAATAAGAAAACGCTCTCCTATCACCTTAGCGGAGAAGGTATACCGGTATTGCTGCTGCATGGTTTTGGAGAGGACAGCCGGGTGTGGAAGAACCTGGAAAAAGACATTTCCGGCTACACATGGGTAGTTCCTGATCTTCCCGGAACCCAGGCATCCGACCTGCTGGAGGATATGTCAATGGAAGGCATGGCTGCGGCCATGGCCGGACTGATGGAGCAGCTGGGTTATTCGTCTTATGTGGTGATCGGTCACAGCATGGGGGGATACATCGCCCTGGCCCTGGCGGAAAAATTTCCGGAACGCCTGAAAGGGTTCGGCTTATTTCATTCTACGGCTTTCCCGGACACAGAAGAAAAAAAGCAAATACGTTTACAGGGTATGGAAGCCATCCGCCAAAAAGGGGCTTTTGCTTTCCTGCAAACAGCCACGCCAAAGCTGTATGCGCCGCTTACGAAAGCGGAAAATCCACAAATAATTCAGGATCATATCGAATCCATACGCAACTTTTCACCGGAAACGCTCGTTTTATACTACCAGGGGATGATCGCCCGGCCCGACCGGACAGCCGTCCTCCAAAAAATTCAGGTTCCCGTGTTATTGATATTTGGCAAATACGATTCGGCGGTTCCGTTGGAAGACGGGCTGAAACTGGCACATCTGCCCGATTTGTCTTATATTCATATCCTGGACCATTCAGGCCATATGGGTATGGCTGAAGAACCTGGCAAAACGAACCTAATTATTCAAAACTATCTGTCCGGTACCACCACCTGATGAAAAAACTCTTTCTTTTAATCTGCCTCAGCTTTAGTGGCTTGTTTGCCGTAGCCAATCACATTACAGGAGGTACCATTTATTACACATATGAAAAAAGTGGTAATGACCTGATCTATCACGTGATACTGAACCTGTACCGCGACAGTACGTCCAACGGTGCGCAACTGGATGCACAGACGCCGATTGCCATCTATGAGAACGTTACGAATAAAATGGTCGACAGCCGGATGGTGAGTAAATCGCAGACCGTCGCCTTAAGCTTAAAGAATTATTCTCCCTGTATCCAGTCGCCCCCCATCATCAAATACCAGGTGGGCTGGTATCCCTTCGACGTTACGCTTCCTCCCTCCCCTTATGGCTATACCATTGTTTACCAGCGTTGCTGCCGCATTGCCGGCATCAATAACCTGATTGGGTCCAGCAATACCGGGGCTACCTATACGGCGCAGATACCCGGCTTCAATTCGCTGCCGGATGCCCCGGAGAATAACAGCGCCTTTTTTAATGGAAAGGACACCGTAGTGGTTTGTGCCAACAACTCTTTTTGCTATGATTTCGGTGCGGTGGATAAGGATGGCGACTCGCTGGCCTATTCCTTCTGCAATGCCTATATAGGAGGATCGACTGCCAATCCGAGCCCGAACCCTCCGGAAGAACCGCCGTATTCCTCGGTCAATTACTCCGGTTTCTATAATGAAAGTATGCCGATGGGCCCTGACGTGCACCTGGATCCCAAGACCGGTATGGTTTGCGGTATCGCTCCTGCAGCGGGTATCTATGTGGTTACCGTATGCGTTACGGAATACCGCAGAGGCGTACCCATCGCTGTTCAGCGAAAAGACGTGCAGATCAAAGTGGGCGATTGTAATGTGGCGGATGCCGCCCTGAAGCCGGAATATATTTCCTGCGACGGTTTCAACTATACCTTCAGCAACGAGGCGCCTGCCTCCCCGCTGATCCACACCTATTTCTGGGATTTTGGCGATGGCGGTACGGCTACCACTTCCAACCCAACGCACAACTATGCCGATACCGGTACCTACACCTTTAAG
>DATAHC010000300.1:0-5458 GCA_036263415.1 Flavisolibacter sp. | reverse complement strand
AATATCGTACATAAGAAACTGAAGTTTTTGATACTAACCGGGATAGAACCAGCTGTTTTTCTAATGATTTGTTGATGAATGGAATTTGAAAAAGTCCGGTGTTGTGAGTAATATAGGAATGAGCTCTCAACGGTTTCCGGTGCAAGTATACAGCTAAAATGAGAAAATCAAAAATTTTATTGCCCCTCAGTAACGTTAAAAAGCAGTCTGGTATTGAAAGTCAGAAGCACAAGAAATACGCGCATAGAATTGATTTGACAGCTGCACGACAGGTTAATAATCAACGTTAGAACATCAGTGAAAGTTCCCTGTTTTTGAGAACTACATCCATCCAATGCTGCAAGCAGCGCCCCTGCTTATTTTCAGGACGGCAACGGTTATCTTTGCCGCCTTAAAACAAAAGCTTTGAGAAGAAAGCTTCGTAAACCGCATAGCATATGTTCAACAAAAGAGTCAAAATAAAAGAATTGCTCACCTGGCAGCCTGAGGCGCAGGAAGTAGTGGTGATGGGTTGGGTGCGCACCTTTCGTAACAATCAGTTCCTGGCTTTGAACGACGGGTCCACCAATACCAACCTGCAGGTAGTGCTGGAGCTGGGCAAGTATGAGGAAGACCTGCTGAAACGCCTGACCACCAGTGCTTCGGTGAAAGTGAAAGGCACCCTGGTGGAATCATTAGGCAAGGGCCAGCGGTCTGAATTGAAGGCAACTGAAATAGAAATACTGGGTGACAGTGATCCCGAAAAATATCCGATCCAGCTAAAGAATAAACCTTCCCTGGAACTGCTTCGGGAGAAAGCGCATTTCCGTTTTCGTACCAATACATTCGGATCGGTCTTCCGTATCCGTCATTCCCTGGCCTTTGCCGTGCATCAGTTCTTTAATGAAAAGGGATTTGTGTACCTGCATACCCCCATCATTACGGCCAGTGATGCCGAAGGTGCCGGAGAAATGTTTCGCGTCAGCACCTTGCCTATCGATAACCCGCCGAAAAAAGAAAGCGGCGAGATCGATTTCAGCGAAGACTTTTTTGGAAGAGCCACCAATCTAACGGTGAGCGGGCAGCTGGAAGGAGAACTCGGCGCTACGGCCTTTGGCGATATCTATACCTTCGGACCCACCTTCCGCGCAGAGAATTCCAATACGGCCCGCCACCTGGCGGAGTTCTGGATGATCGAACCGGAAATGGCTTTTTACGACCTCGAGGACAATGCGAACCTCGCAGAAGAATTCATTCAGTACATCATCCGCCATGTGATGAAAAACAATGCAGAGGACCTCGAGTTCCTGCGTCAGCGTCTGCTGGAAGAAGAAAAGCAGAAACCCCAGCAGGAAAGAAGCGAACTGGATCTGATCCAGAAATTGCAATTTGTTACGGAGAATCAATTCGAGCGCGTTACCTATACCGAGGCAATCGATATCCTGCTGCAGTCACCGGCCTATAAAAAGAAGAAATTCCAGTACGAGGTGAAATGGGGAATTGATATGCAGAGTGAGCATGAACGTTACCTCGTGGAAAAGCATTTTAAGAAACCGGTGATCGTTACCAATTATCCCAAAGACATCAAGGCGTTCTACATGCGCCAGAACGATGACGGGAAGACGGTTGCGGCTATGGACATCCTGGCGCCCGGCATTGGTGAAATCGTGGGAGGGTCGCAACGCGAAGAGCGTCTGGATAAGCTTACCCAGCGGATGAACGAAATGCATATATCCACGGATGAGCTCTGGTGGTACCTCGATACCCGCCGCTTCGGTACCGTGCCGCATGCCGGTTTCGGATTAGGCTTTGAGCGCATGGTATTGTTTGTAACCGGTATGACCAACATCCGTGATGTGATCGCCTTTCCGCGCACACCTAAGAATGCCGAGTTCTAAGCCGGTCTTTCTTCGGGAAAACAGAGCAGGGGAATGGTAATGGCGTCTACCAGTTCGGATTCGTGCGTTTTGGAGAAGGTCCGTTCCAGCCAGCTATGCCGGTGGGTCAATACACCAAGCAGATCGATTTGGTTGACTTTGATATAGTTCTGTAATCCATGAGAAAGATCTTCGTCTTCCACCACCTGCACGTGTGGTTGCAGCTCCGTCAGCACCCCTTCCAGTGAAACCGTATCGTCTTCTTTCTGCTTTACATGAACCAGTTCAATAGCGGCTTGAAAGTTCCTCAGGAACGCGGTCAGGTCGGTCAGCTGGTGGACTGACGGAGCTTCATGAAGGGCCAGGGCGATCTTTTCAATACGAAAGGATGCAGGGCTTTCAGATACGACCAGAACGGGCACAGTGGCTTTTCGCAGGAGAGCATTTACCGGGCTGCCCAGCAGGAATTTATCCAGTCCCGAGCTGGGTGGATTCGGCACCACTAGAGCCAGGGCATCATGTTCCTTTGCCAGCTCCAGTAATTCATCTACGGTATCACCCATCCGGCTGACGGTCGAAAGCGGAACGCTGGCATACTTGTCACGGAAAGACAGTACCGTACGTTCAAGATTTCTATCGGAAGCATCTTTCAGATCCTGTGCAGAGGATAAAAGAACGGGCAGATCATTCATGCTTACCGGCACTTCGTATACATGGGCCAGCAGCACAGAGGCTCCGAGCTTGCCGGCCAGTTGCAACCCGTAGTCAAGGGCGCTGTCGGAGGCCGGGGAAAAATCAGTCGGGATCAGTAGTACAGACATAAGAATGTTTTTTTACGTGGAATGGCTTTATGGAAAATTCACTCTGCTTGTATCCTAAGGTAAACGAAAATCATGGCACAAGCGGAACTGCAGACCAATCTGGGTAGCAAAAGAAAAATTCATGCCCTACCCCGCATCGATATGACGCCCATGGTAGACCTGGGCTTTCTGCTGATCACTTTTTTTATTTTCACGACCAGCATGGCCGAGCCCCGTGCTACGAATCTGGTCATGCCCAAAGAAGGAGATCCGACCCGGATAAAAGAGAGCCGGGTGCTTCATGCTATTCTGCTGGCTGGTAATAAGGTGCTGGTTTATGAAGGCCAGTGGCAACAGGCGGCGGCTACCCGTAAATGGAAAATTGCCGGTTTTGATGAGAAGGAAGGCCTCGGTTATCTGATTCGTCAAAAACAGGAAAAATTACAGGCTTCCGACGGAACAGCAGCACGTGGAGAAATGGTGCTCTTGATCAAGCCGACACGGTTTTCCTCTTATAAGAACCTGGTCGATGCGCTGGATGAGGCCCTGATCAATGCAGTTGAAAAGTTCATGATCATCGATCCTGATGAAGCAGAGGTGCGTTATGCCGCTAAACTGTGATCGGTACCCTATCTGTACCATTCATCAGGTTATAAGATGTCATTATTCAATATGACAAATCCATTCTCCCTTTTCAGGAGTGTCAAAGAACAAAAGGAAGGAGTTTAACTATTCCTATAGCAAACCTACTATGCAGGGAAAGCCTAGATACCAAACAGGGAGAATCGCGGAGAAAGAAGGATAAAAAAGGAGAAGAAAGGATAATCAGGTACCAATATAAATCAGGGCCATAAGATTGAAATCTTACAGCCTTAGCTTTAGTCCTCCGTTTACCACAAATCCTTCCACAGGCGCATAAATATCACGGAATACCGGCTGATCGATGGAACCACTGTAAAGGGGACCAAATTTCGATTGCCGGGTATCGGTGAAATTTTCGAAATTCACGAACAGGCTGATCTTCTTCCAGCTCCTTTCCGCCATGAAGCCGGTGATCCAATAGGCCTGTCCGTTCGTACCGTCGGTAAGCCGTTGCTTACTGAAATAATAGGCTTCCAGGCCCAGCTTCCATCGTTCTTCTTTTTCATACATAAGAATGTTATTCAGCCGGTGCCTCGCCGTCAGCGGCAGCCATTCTTTTTCGCTGGTATAATGGGTATTGGCATCTGTATAGGTATAGCCAATGAACAATTTGAAAGCGCCATAAAGGAGTTTCAGATTCGTTTCCAGGCCCTTTGTATCCAGGTGGCCATCTGAATTGATAAAGATTAATTTGCCCCCTGGCGCACCCGTCAGCACCAGCGGATGATTAAGCCGCGTATAAAACAGCAGCTGGTTGAAGCTGAATCCCAGCCGACCGAATCGGTTACTGTAATTCACATCCCAGTTACCGCCTTTGCTACGCTCGTTTTGTGTTCGCTGCGGATCGATCGGTTGAACATTTTGAAACTGGATCCGTTCCGATTCCTCTGTGAACACGGTAGGTGTTTTATAGCCATACCCACCTCCGATCCGCGTGGTCCAATGGGTGGACAGACGGACCAAGGCTGATAATCGGGGCAGCCATTCCCATCCATAGGACTTTACATAATCCGTACGAAGTCCGGTCTCCAGGGTAAGGCGATCAGTAAGATTCCAGGCCTGCTGAACAAATAGGGCATACGTATTGAAATGATAATCCCGTTGAGGATTGCCGGCTATCCGGGATTCGGCCAGGTCGTCTGTCAGCAGGTTCAGGCCGGTCACCCATTGTATGTTCCGGCTCGCGGTATGATACGTAAGCTCGGAAAAGGAAGACTGCTGCAGGGCATCGAAACGATAGCCGGGAACTTCTATGGCGCGGTTGAAGCGGGTATAGCTGTTCTTGAATTGCAGGGTTGCTTCTGTTCCGATTTTGTGGGCAATGCCGAGCAGGGAGGTAAGGCGATTGGAGACATTGCTTTCATAATAACCGGTCGGTGTTTCTTTTCGGATGTAGCGGGTATTACCTCCGGTGCGGTCCTCCGAAATATAGCTAAGTCCCAAGTCCAGCGTGGTGCGGCTGCCATAAAGAAATAATCGGGGATTGATGGTATACCGTTCCGACCGGGGAATGGCCGTTAGCCCGATGTCGGCCGGATCATAGGCGGCTGTGCTGTTGCGTGAACCATAAAGGGTAATACCGGCCTTCTGGTTTCTTTTGCTGTAATAACCACTGATGTCTAATCCACCCGCACTGGTTCCGTTCACCAGGAAATTCAGTTCCCGCTTCACACCCGGCGTTTTGGACACGAGGTTCACCAGTCCTGCGATAGCGCCGCCGCCATACAGGGTTGAGGAAGACCCTTTGATCACTTCCACCTGGCGAAGATCCAGCGGTGCTACCTGCAGAATGCTCAGGCCACCAGAAAACCCGGCATAAAGCGGGTAGCCGTCCTTTAATATCTGGGTATACCGCCCGTCCAGTCCCTGTATGCGGATGCCGGCATTATAGGACGTAGCAGAAGTTTGCTGCACCTGGATGCCGGTGCTTTCGCTGAGCAGCATCCGGATATCGCCCGGCTTCATATTGCCTTTTTCGGCCAGCTCTTCTCCCGATATCACTTCCGTTCGGGTAGGTGTATGGGCGATGGTACGGCTGGTTCGTGTGGCGGTTACCACTACGGCAGCTTCCTCTTCTTCTGCCTCTTCCAGACCCACTTTTATCGGCTCCGGAGAAGGGTGTATTATAGTCAGTTCCGCCGCTTCATAGCCGATATGAGT
>DATAHC010000299.1:0-8862 GCA_036263415.1 Flavisolibacter sp. | reverse complement strand
ATCATCGCTTACCAGGTGGCCGTTCAGAGCTACCGGGGCTTTACCGAAGTGGTGCAAAGCGCGGTGGACCTGAACCGGCACAAGCTCCTCACCTTGCTTCATATCACCCCGCCCGTGGATTCGGAGAAGGAAAAGGAATTGTGGCGGGAACTGTCGAAAGCGAATCCGAAACTCACCTACGATTATAAGAAAGAAGAAGCACCGCCCGCACCGGCACCGGTTAAACATTCCTTCCTCATCCGGCTCTTAAACCGCATTGGCATCAAATGAACAAAACCGTTATAATAGTTTATGTACTGATCGTAGCAGTGGCCTTTTATGTGAAGCGGAACAGCCAGGAGGGTCCGCCTGCGCTGCTGGAATGGCAAGCCGCCCGCGCGCTCCTGGCGGGCCAGCAGCTGAAGCGGTCGGACCTTCGCCCGAACAGCCACCCGTTGGTTGCTGCGGACAGCCTGGTGGGCAGACACCTGCTGACCAGCAAAAGAGCGGATGCTACCATCACGGAAGCCGATGTGAGCCTGTTGCCGCAATTGGCAGACAGTGCCAAAGATACCCTTCTCTGGATGCTGACGCTGCGGCCGCAGGAGCGGGTATGGAACGAACTGGTAGGGCAGGAGGCCCTGGTACAGTTCTGTGCCACGGAACAGCAGGAGAAGAACAGCGTGGTCCGCTGCGTGGACCCGTTGCCGGTACTGGCCATTCATCAGTCATCGGATAGCAGCCAGCCTTCGTTCTGGCTGATCCGCCTGCCGGCCTCCCGCGCTGCGGAAGCGGCCTTTTTACAGGCCGCCCGGGAGCGCAGTATAACGGTACGGTATACGGGCCATCGTTGAACCTTATACTTCCTGGTAATCGGCCGGCGATACGGCCATATAATTTCCTTTGGCCAAGGCTTCCGGAGTAACGGTAGCCCTGCCCACATTCGGCACTTTGGTAAAGGCGGTGCTCCAGTCGCTTTCGAAGATGCCGGCATAGTAGCGGGCGATCTGCGGAAAGTCCATCAGTACCCCCGCTTCGCGGTTGGTGCCTACGCCGGTATCGCTCCAGTTTTGCGAAGAGATCAGCACTTCCTTGTTGTCTACCACGATCAGCTTATTATGGCAGTGCACAAAGCGCGTGGTGTCGATATAGCGGATGTTGTCGCCCAGCTTCAGGCCGTACTCCTTTTTCAGGTTGGCCACATTGGCCTTCTCCTTCGTCACATCCGCCGCACTGAATAATTTGCCCAGGATGATGCGCACGTCCAGCTCGGGATTGTTGTCCATCGCCGTGCGGATGGCATCGAGCAGCTTCATCACTTCCGTGCCCTTGCTGCGGATGTACTGGTTCTCGATGAAGATGGACTTGCGGGCCCGGGCCAGCAGGGCGGGTATCAGGTCCATATAATTGTCCGGCGTGAGGATGGGTGTTACCGCAATGGCGGTTTCCGGTTTAAAGGACTTACTGGAGAAGAGCTTCACGGGCAGGGCCTGGGGCACCAGCTCTACCAGCTCCGGGAAGGTTTGCCCGCTGTCGCGGCGCAGGGCTTCAGGCTCCATCGCATCCAGCTGCAGCTGCATATCGCTTTCCAGTACGCCGGTGAAGAAGGCGGCCAGCGGCTTCGACTTGATGGCCACGCCCATATCGCGGTTCCCTTTCTTAAAATGGTTCTTGTCGCCGCCATCCTCTTCATTGAAAGGAATGGAGTTGGTGGAGTAGTTGCCGCTTTGCACCAGGGACCAGGTGCCGTCGATCACGATCACTTTTTCATGCGAGGAAGGAAAATAGGAAATGGCCTTGGAAGCACAGGAAGGAGCGGGAACCGTGGTAGCCCCGAATTTCTCCAGCTCCTTGAACACGCTTTCTTCGTCCTTGCTGTCGATATCGAGCATGAGCGACACGGTTACGCCGCGCTGCATGGCATTCAGCAGCAACTCTTTCATGTAGGCCGCCGTAAAATCATAGATGCCGATCACAATGGATTCCTTGGCGGCATCGATCAGGCGCCGGGTAACGGCATAGGTGGAATCGGGCGAGGCATAGGCAATGAATTCGCCGCGGATGCGGAACGTGGGTATGGTATCAAGCGGCGTGTATTCGGTAAGCGCGCAGTTGCGGCCCACCATTTCGATCAGCATGGGACTGAGGGCGTCCAGGGCTTCTGGCTGGAGGCCGGTGGTAACGAGCAGGGGCATGACGGTAAGGTTTTAAAGTAAAGACTGGGGTTTGAAGGGCGCGGCAATCTTCGTGATCAGGGGGACTTTCTTAGTACCGTTCTTCCAGTTGATCTCAAGCGATTCGGGAAGTCCGGCTTTTGCTTCAGGCAGCCAGGCCACTACGGCAAAGGTTTTGGTTTTGCCCAGGGCTACCTTGTCCACGCCAACGGAGTGCGCACCGAGGCGCCGCAGTCGTTCGGCATGTTCCTCGCGCGCTTGATTGGCTTGTGACAGTGTGGCCATACTATTTATCCGGTTGCTTTCTTTAGGGGTCGCCGCCTGGTTTTCTTCGCAGCGGTCTTCTTTTTGGGAGCACCCTTACCTACGGACGAAGGTACGACGCTTGCAGCGATCTCCTTCGTCACCAGCTTTACCTTGAGGGCCTCCAGTACGGTTTCGATAGGGGTGAACACGCTGCCTTCTTCCGAACCGGCAAAATGCAGCCCTACAGCCTTCCCGCTGGCTTTCTCAATGACCAGGGAACCGGAGTCGCCACCTTCCGTATACCGGGTGCACAGCACCTGGTCGGTAAAGCCGATCACGCCCACCCCGGCGCCGTAATCAATGGTAGTGCGGAAGTTCACATCGCGGATCTCGCCGGTAGTCTTCCCTGTGGTGCGGCCTACCTTCACGATCCTCATGCCCCGCTTTGGCTTCAGCGTGCCTTTGGGTACGTCTCCGCCCTTGATGCCGGCTTTGAGAATCGAAAGCTTACCCGCATCGATGCTGGCCAGCGCACAGTCGGCCGGGTTCACAAAATCCCCGCCTTTCGTAAAGGGCAGGAAATCGTGCAGGGTTCCGATCCTGTCAGCAGGGTTCAGCCCGCCGTCGAACTTGCCGGGGTACAGGATGGCATCGCCTTTCTTACCCTTGCCGGAATCGGCCAGTACATGGCTGTTGCTAAGGATGAAGAAGTCCGTTCCGTCGGTAACCACGGCGCCCAGCGTTCCCGCCGTGATCTTAAAATGGCCGATGCTGTAGCCCGGCTGAATGGGGCGGCGCGTGACGTTGGGGTTCACCTGCGGCTTCAGCTTGCCGATGACCACCACATCGGTAGGGATGGCCTGGCTGCCGGAAAGCGATTCGGGCACGGTGGGCGGGATCACCTGGCTGCCTTTGAGCTTATCCAGCGGCAGCTTTTTTTCGACATAGAAGGTGAGGGCCAGCTTGCCGGTCTTTTTGTTGTTGGAGATCTTTTCGGAGATGCCGACGGCCACCACGTTCTTCTGCTCGATCATGGTGCGCATGTCGTTGGTGCGGCTGCGGGCGGAAAAGCCCAAAGATTCCACATGCGAAACGGGGGCGGTGGTGAGCAGGTCGAGGACTGCTTTGATGCTTTGTTCTGAAGGCATAGTTTCAGTTTTTAAAAGTGGCGTAGTGTTCCCCTTTTAGCGCGCATCATAGCGGACGACTCTATAAAGTTTGTTCATTTAAGCATGCCAGACAAGCGTATTTATACGGTGCCCTGGGCTTTGTTTCTTTTTTTTTTTGAAAGGGGTTTGTGTTCCTACTGGTTGCGGTCTTTTCTTTATTCGTTGGGGCAAGGTGGTTGTTTTCCTACTGCTAGCAGTCTTTTCTTCTGTGCTTCTTTTCTACCTTTTGCCTTGATGCAAAAGGTAGAGCCAAAAAATCAAGTCCGCCCCGATCGCTCTGCGCGGGCGGCCGGGCCAGCGCACACCCCCAAACCCCCTTAAAAGGGGGCTTACGGTCAGTCTTTACGTGCTTGCTTTCCTACGGTAGCGGTTCTTGTCGTGCTATGCGACGATTCTCCAGGCGCTGTATTCCGCTGTGCTTTTCCTATTGTTCAATCATTCCCTCAATTCGTGCGGAATAAGGCGCTGGGGCTGATTAGCTGGTTCGGAGATTAGCTGATTAGCTAATGGTGCTTCCTGTTCACAATCATTCCTTTTGTATTAGAGTCCTGTGCATCATTTCTTACTTTCATCGACATTCCTCCTCTCTGTCAGCCTTTTTTCTCTCTGTCATCCAGTTTTCTCTCTGTCATCCAGTTTTTGTCTTTGTCATCCCGACGAAGTAGAGATCTCTTACGACCAACCTACCGCAGCAACTGATAATAGCTACATACTGACCGTCATTGCGAGGAGGCACGACGAAGCAATCTCTCAGTCACGGTTAACTATCATAAACCTTGACCGCAATCCAAACCTGACCGTCATTGCGAGCGGAGCGCGGCAATCTCGCTTGAGCTTCTAACTATCGTATAGTCTGACAGCATAACCAACCTGACCGTCATTGCGAGGACGCAGGACGCCTGTCCCGTCTTTAGCGGGAAAGCAATCCCCTACTATAGGAGGAGGGACTGCCTGGTCAGCCATCGGCTTCCAGTTCAATCCCTTATTGAATTGCACATTCCTTTGCCAGGTATGGAGCCTGCTTCGATTTCTTAGCTGACGGTCTTGTCGTTTGTTGAACCATTCTTTCATCAGCTTCTGGAATAGACGCCGCGGCCTTCGCATTTCCCTGTATTTCTCCGCTTTCTTTATTGGATCCTGGAAGATGGCCTTCGCATACTTTACGGCCAGCCGGAAGAGCCTGCGCTGCATCTTTTGCTTTGCGGATGGGATGATATTCTTCATATTGGGGTACTTCGTGATGACAATACCGCCTTTGCGATAATGCTTGCAGACGAGGCACTTGCCGATGGCACCCTGGAATAAATAAAAGGCGAATGAGAGTTCTTTTTTCATGCGTACTGATTTTTGAGAGCAAAGCTACTTCTGTGTGATGGGGCAGGTATCAAAGAGGGACAAACAGGGACAAAGAAGGTCAGATGATTTTATAATTTGCTGATTCACTGGTGGTTTGAGGAATGGACTTTTCCTACTATAGGTTCAGCGTGAGACCAAATTACCATGTGCTTTCAACCTTCCCTTTCAGCGTACTTGCTTCCTACGAGAATACGGCGCTGCGCTTCATCTATATGCTGGTGCACTCAACAGGTGCAGGCTTTTGAGTTTGATCAGTAATGACAATAGTTTGGGCGTAGAGGGTGTCAAAGTTCTGGCATGGATGCGGCATGGGAGTGCTATGGATGTGGCATTGAGGTGCTATGCTTTCTCTATGCTTGTACAACGAAGGATGAGGGACGTTTCCAGGCTGTTACCTGGCTGTAAAGTGTCTGTTAGTTTACTTTTTCTGTGGCTGATCTTTGGCGTAGATTGGTTGTAGGGCTGGCGTGGATTGGGGGAAGGTTTAAGGTTTTAGTAGATTGAGGATGTTCCGGGGAAGCGGTGTTCTCGATAAAGTTGTGCTTTTAGTAGGGCGTAAGTATGTGTTTGGTAAGACTTACTAATAAAATAATGATCTAAAGAGGAGGCACCTTGCCGGACTTAAAATAAATTTTTAGATTTATAAATCCATAGTATTAGATCGGTAGGACATTTACGAGAATCGAATTCATACAGAGTTTACTTTGGACACCGAGCCGCATGAAGGCCCGAATGGACTATTCTTACTGAATAAGAGGTAATATGGGTAGCGGCTCATTCTTTACATGGCTTTTGAATACTTCAAAGAAATTAAAGGTAATGCTTGTTCTTTTTACTAAAGATACTATATACATCAATGGAGTTTTGAAGCTCACCTATGATCAATCTAACCTTCCTAAAAGATATTTTGAATTTATTAATAGCCCCATTCCAAGTTTAGTAGTCGAACAATTGGACTATTCCGAACAATCCGGAACATTGAAAGTTAAAGTTGTTGATTACTCTCCTCCTGGTGATTCCCAATTTTATGAAGAGGAACCTGAATTTCCTATTCGCCGAATTGAGTTTGACAAGATGGACTGGAACAAGTTCAGCCCCTTGGTGTACTCTTTTACATTGAGTAAAATGGGAGGGATGTTCTTTAACGCCAACCAAGCATATCCTTCTGGATATTTATCGGAAATAAATGACACCTTAAAGCGGCAAGTAAAATCGGATGAAGAACACTTGCGACAAAAGGCTCCCAACCTTTTTTTTCAGGAGCCAAAAAAACCTATTGTCGAGCATATTCAGACATCAATCAAGGTTAAGTTTGAGAAAGCTACTTTTAGGGATGGATGTATCAGCTTTCAGGCAAATCTTAAAGATTTTAATAGCATAAGAGACTTTACTATCGAAAACGGAAACCTACGGAGTGAGTTTGAAACCATAAAACCTTGGTTTGTAAAAAGGATTGGCGAATCGTTTACAGCAACGATTGACCTCAAAGTGATTGACGGAGAAATCACAGAGGCAGCAGCATCATCCGAAGATATTTCTAAAATCAATAGTGAACTGATTGAAAGCATAAGAGTACAACGAGTATTAAATCTGGTAAAAACCCCACGGGTAAAGGACGAAAGCAAATCGCTTTTTAATCATGATGAAATCTTTGGCAATTTGGATGAAGGCGAAGGTAGAAATGTTTTTAATTCATCAGTGGATGACATATTACAAATTCTGATCACGAACGGCCTCGCAAAAAATATCCGGCAATTAGAATTTTTGTCAAGTGATAAACAATCACTTAATGATAAGGTAAGGTTTACATTAAGGCCCCATTTTGGATTTCTTTTCAAAGTAGAAACGTCAACAAAACAATTTTTCATTTGGGAGTTACTAAATTCTCATGCTACCTATGTATGGGAAAGGGAGATAAATGATTTGTACCTCTACCAATTTGTTGAACAAGAAATCTCCTTTATCAATGCAAATGGGAGGGAAGAATACCGACGGTACTACAAAAATCTTACTACCAAAGATTTTAAATTTCATTTGTTAGAGCATGAGGGTGCTGACTTAACTGAAGATGAACGATTTATTGCTTGGAAAAATAAATTAGAGAGGGTAATATTAGATTTTTCATAACACTTTTAGATTTTTCCAACAAGTTTTCAATCTTTCCGTAAATATGTTAATTATAAGGAAGCCTATTATACGTAGGTGTCGTAATCGTCGAAAAAGGTATTGTGAGCTTCTTCTAAATCTAATTCCGTAGCGGAAATTAAAAGGAAAAGCTGATTGCAACAATCAGCAATTTATGTAGCCACTTGACCATTGGGTGCAAAAATATAAAATCCTTGCCTATGGGTCCGTTACTGTCGAGTTTGTACGGACCGTCCCTTTTGCTCCACATCAGATTTCCTTTTCAATCGTTCAAACAGGTAAATGGTCAGTAGCAACCATGAGAAGCCGATGCAAAAGCCGGCCGCCACGTCACTTGGGTAATGTACCCGTAAATAAACCCGACTGAAGCCGATGAGAAGTGAAAATAGAATGAGTAGTGTAGCTGAAAAGTATTTATAGGGTTTTGACAGATCGGTTTTCCAAATCAGGTAGGCTAACAGCCCGTAAAAAATGAATGCTGATGTGGCATGACCGCTGGGAAAGCTAAAGTTGTTCGAGGTCTATTAACGGGTGTGGCGGTCTTGTGCGATGAAAAGAGATCTTCATAAAATAGTTTATCAAAATGCCACCGATACAGATAGCTGCTATTTCAAAGGCTCTCTTGACGTTTTTCAAAACCAGGTAGAATATGAATAAACAGCCAGAGGCGATTTGTAAAAATGTAGCTGAAGCAAAATAAGTGAGAGTTTCATGAAGCCTGTAAGACCATCACTTATTACATGGGTTGATAAAAAACTGAAAATGGAATTGTCAACCTGCTCTTCTTTTTCCCAAAGCACTTCGTGAACCATAAAGTCAAAAAGAAACAATGCACCGGCAAACAGTGCCAAAAGCACTATTAAGCCAAAGGGTAGCTTTTTGAAATAAGATTTTATAAACGATTTGCTGCTCTGGTTAGTTCGGGTACTAAAAATATTACACCTATTGAGAAAATTGGCCAGAAGAGCCGCAGATAAAATGCCTAATGCTATAATTTCATTTCCATCTTTTTTTAAACTTAAATATTCACCTGAAAACTCTTTAATGCTGTTTTGATCTTTTGTCCTTTAAGCTGCCTGAATCCTCCTACGATTTCTTCCATCTCTGTTGGGGCAAATCTTCGAACTTTATTATTTACAAATGCAGCCAACTCAAGCCTATTTGCCTGGCGATTGTTCAACTTGTAAAATGTTCTATGTGCTCTTAACTCCATCGGGGCACCAGCAAACTCAATAACTGGTTTTTCAAAGAGGATTGAGATAATATCATCTAGATTGCCCTTACCTGTCAAGTCTTCTATAAGAACCCGCTGCCAATACCAATTTAAGAAACGGTTCATAGACCTGATTTGAACACTGTTTAATTCGTTACCTGTATCTACAAAGCTCCACATTGTTTCTACTGCCGTATCAATGGAATTACAGAAAAATTCTTTCAAACCGTTTTTCAATTTGACTGGTTCATACATACAGCAATATTTGTATTCAGTAAGTAAACCCCAAACGTCTGCTTGATAATCTGCTTCCTCAATCACTTTTGGAAACTGGCCAATGCCGGTAGCTATTTCCTTGGTAAGTCTATGTCCGCTTTTGCTATAATGCAATGCCTCATGAAAGAAAAACAAACGTCCTGCCTGCATTATATCGGTGTTAGCATCTTTATCCAATCGCTTTTTGAGTCCGGAAAGAAAACCGTCGTCTAATTGCCAAGCACCTGTTTTTTCTGTGTATTCAAATCCTTCGTCAACGTTAACAGTAAGCAAATCTATCTTGTCATCCTTTAATGATGTTTCG
>DATAHC010000298.1:0-4336 GCA_036263415.1 Flavisolibacter sp. | reverse complement strand
AAGATTCCAAAGAGGAAGACAACAACAAAACACAGGAGACCCAGCTTTCGGTACATGCAGACGACCAGACACGCGTATCCAATGAAATGGACGATGTGACTAATGATCTGAATGTTCCACTTGAACAAAATTCATCCTTCAGTGGTAAAATAGAAGGCGATACGATCTGTGGCGCTTCTATTTCCTATGACACATTGAGCAGCGTGCGCAAAATCACGATTACTTATAAGGGTACGGATTGCGGCGGTTTCAGGAGTCGCACAGGTAGTGTGGTGTTATCCATGCCTGTTGGTATGAGATGGAAAGATGTGGGTGCAGAAATTACAGTAACGTATCAGAACCTTAAGATCACAAGATCTTCTGACTCCAAAAGCATTACCATCAACGGAAGTCACATTCTTAAGAACGTAAATGGAGGACTGCTCCGTGATCTATTAACGGGACGTCCCAATATTACGCACACTATCAGCAGTTCGAATATGTCGATCACCTTTGATGATGGATCACAACGCCAGTGGCAGGTAGCACGCAAAAGGGTATATACATTAGCAGGAGGCGGCACCATTACTATCACAGGCAATCATGAAGAAGGTGGTGTTAACGGAAGTGCCGAATGGGGAACCGATCGGTTTGGCCAAACTTTCATTACTTCCATCACCCAACCGTTGGTCATTAGCGGCTCCTGTCAGTTCCGGCTGGTTAGTGGCGAAGTAAAGCATAGTCGCGCAGCAACTTCTGCTACCGTTACATTCGGCCTTGATAAAGATGGTAAACCTGTCAGTTGTCCATCCGGCACTTATTATTTTAAATTATCCTGGACTGGCCCAGCTGGTAATACCTACACGTATATTGCACCTTACTAAGCAATATTCTAAACTATTTAAAAACCGTGGGTATAACTCACGGTTTTTTCATTTTGAGACGCTAATTGGAACAAATTCAATGGTTTGCATAATCTTACTTGTCCCGGTGGTCCAATTTTTGGACAAATAGATCAGCAAGACCAGAATATGAGCAGATTATTGATCATTTCCAATCGTTTACCTTTTTCTATAGACCGGACAGGAGAAAAAATAACTGTCAGGCAAAGTTCCGGCGGACTGGTGTCAGCCATCAAAAGCTATTTTGAAAAAGATGCTGACAGTAATGAAGCGTATTCAGAACGTTTATGGATTGGAAGCATGGATGCTTCGGAAGAAGACTGGAAGCTTGCCAATGAAGAAGGGAGCGTTGACCAGGATTTCCGAATAGTTCCCATTTTTCCGGATAAGGATATCTATGAAGATTATTATAATGGATTTTCCAATTCCACATTGTGGCCACTTTTCCACTATTTTCCTTCACTGGTCGAGAACCGAAAAGAATTTTTTGATGCGTATAGAACAATCAATCAGCTATTTGCCGATAAAATAGCCTCAATAGCTCAACCGGATGATGTTATCTGGGTTCACGATTACCAGCTGATGTTGTTACCAGGCTTTTTACGCCGGAAAATGCCGGATGCTACCGTAGGATTCTTTTTGCATATTCCATTTCCTTCTTACGAAATCTTCCGGCTTATGCCAACCAGCTGGAAAAAATCCTTACTGGAAGGAATGCTTGGAGCAGATCTCATAGGCTTTCACACCCATGAATATGTTCAGCATTTTATTCAGTCGGCTAAAATGATTCTGCAGGTAGAAAGTCAGTTCAATAACATCCAATTCAGGGACCGGCTGATCAAAGTAGACTTATTTCCCATTGGAATTGACTATGAAAAATTCCGTGCTGCCTGCACGGATGAGCATGTTGTTGGCATAGCAACCAGCCTGGAAGAGAAATTTTTTAATCAGAAACTAATCTTTTCCGTTGACCGCCTGGATTATACAAAGGGCCTGAATTATCGGCTGGAAGCTTATGAACAGTTTTTATCAGCCTATCCGGAATGGAAGGAACGAGTTGTTTTCATCCTGAATGTTATACCATCAAGGGATGCCATTCAGACTTATAGCGACAGGAAAAGAAGTATTGAAGAAAAAGTCAGTACGATCAACGGACGCTTTTCAACGCTCCATTGGCAGCCTTTACTTTACCGGTATAATCATTTAAGTTTTGAAGAGCTATGCGCTTTATACCAAGTTACCGATGTGGCACTGCTGACTCCATTACGAGATGGCATGAACCTCGTTGCCAAAGAATATATTGCCAGTTGTATCGATAAAGGGGTGCTGATATTGAGCGAACTTACGGGTGCCGCTAATGAGTTAAGTGAAGCCCTGCTGGTCAATCCTACTGATATAGATGAAGTGGCATCTGCCATAGACACAGGTCTGCGCATGTCACTGGTAGAACAAAGGTCCCGGCTGTCGCATATGCAAAGACGTATTGCCAGCTATGATGTTATTGAATGGATTAATGAATTTTTAGATTGTATGAAGGACACCAAAAAAGAACAGGAAGGCTTAAAAGTGAACCTGCTGAACGAAGAAACCAGGGAGGAAATCAAAGAGGCATTTAATACATCTTCCAACCGTTGTATTTTGTTGGATTATGATGGCACACTTGCACCCTATCAGAAAGTACCTTCACTGGCTACACCGGGAAAAGAACTGTTGGATCTGCTGCATACATTGGCCAACGATGACCGGACTCATGTGGTTATCATTAGTGGGAGAGATGCCAAAACCCTTGATCAATGGCTTGGACACCTTCCGATTACTCTGGTTGCGGAGCATGGTGCCAGTGTACGATTGAAAAATCAGGAATGGAAAGATTCCGTTACCATTTCAACCGAATGGAAAGAGCAGGTACGCCCTCTTATGGAACTGTTTGTAAACCGTTGCGCCGGATCATTTATTGAGGAAAAGAAAAGTACGCTGGCCTGGCATTACAGGAATACACATCAGGAATTAGGTTTTTCACGCTCCCGCGAATTAAGGAATAGCTTACTGCAAATGCTTACCAATACCACACTGCAGGTCATAGATGGTAATAAAGTCCTGGAAGTACGATTGGCAGGTGTGGATAAGGGGGCGACTGCAATGAATCTTTTAGGAACGTTTCATCCGGACTTTGTCTTATGTATGGGCGATGATGCTACCGACGAAGATATGTTCCGCGTTTTACAGGATAAAGGATTTACTATAAAAATTGGTCGCGGAAACACAGCTGCCCAACACACAATACTATCTCAGCGTGAAGTCCTTCCATTCCTTACCAATCTGGGTTCAATAGTTAGTCAAACAAAGGAGAAATTAAGGCATACCCTATAGTACCCTCTATGATATGAAATAACAATACTAATTTTAGCCGGGGTATGGCTATCCTTATTTATAATATACAATTACTGGCAGGTATTCGAAAGAGCTACACACTTTTAAGAGGCAAGGATCTTGCTGAACTGCCTACGTTAACCAATGCCTACTTACTCATAGAGGGTCATGAAATTGCAGCTTATGGCAGCATGGATGAATGTCCTTACAAGCCTTCAGATGTTAAGGATTCTATCGATGCCTCTGGTCGGATTGTTTTGCCCTGCTGGTGTGACAGTCACACCCATCTGGTTCATGCCGGAAGCCGGGAAGGAGAGTTTATTGATAAGATAAAGGGACTTACCTATGCCCAGATCGCAGAGAAAGGCGGTGGCATACTTCATTCAGCCAGGAAGCTGCAAGCAATAAGCGAGGACGAGCTCTTCAATCAATCATATGCCCGGCTTCAGGAAATTATGCGATTGGGAACCGGAGCAGTTGAGATAAAATCCGGTTACGGGCTTACTTTAGAAAGTGAATTGAAAATGCTGCGGGTTATCAGAAGGCTGAAAGAAAAAACCGGTCTTCCCATAAAAGCCACTTTTCTGGGCGCTCATGCTATTCCGCCGGAATACAGGGATAATAGGAATGCTTATATCGATCATATTATACAGGACATGTTACCTGTAATAGCACATGAACGGCTCGCCGATTATATTGATGTATTCTGTGAAAAGGGCTTTTTTACTCCGGAGGAAACGGAGAAAATCGGTAAAGCAGGATTGACATATGGATTAAAATCAAAGATCCATGCCAATCAACTGAGTACGTCCGGAGGGGTAGAAGCCGGTGTAAAATTAGGTGCAGTCTCTGTTGATCATCTGGAATCGATGAATCAGGAAGCCATAGAAGTCCTGGCCGGATCGTCCACTATAGGGACCTTGCTTCCTACAGCAGCTTTCTTTTTACGCATGCCCTTCCAACCCGCGCGCCAGCTTATCGATTCCGGTTGCGCAATCGCCTTAGCATCTGATTATAATCCGGGATCCTCGCCATCCGGAAATATGAATTTTGTTGTTGCAATAAGCTGTATTCAGATGAAACTG
>DATAHC010000297.1:0-3920 GCA_036263415.1 Flavisolibacter sp. | reverse complement strand
CCCAGTTAAAGCGACGAACTTTATACGGACAGTTGTTTGCGCAATAGCGGGTTCCGATACAACGGTTATAGGCCATCTGGTTGATACCTTCCGAGCTGTGCATGGTTGCTGCCACCGGACAAACGTTCTCACAGGGAGCATTGTCGCAATGCTGGCAGAGCATCGGCTGGAACACTACGGCTTTCAGGTTGTCGGGATTCTTTTCATCACTTACAAAGTAGCGGTCGATACGCAACCAGTGCATATCATGAAAACGCAATACCTCGCTTTTACCTACTACCGGAACGTTATTCTCTGAGTGACAGGCCACTACACAGGCGTGACATCCGATACAAAGGTTCATGTCGATCGCCATACCCCATTTCAGGCCTGGCTGCGCATGATCGTATGTATTGCCACCCTTTCCGTCGGGCTTTGCGTATAAGGTTGCCTCTTTACGATAATCACCTGTTTTGGATGCGTAATCAGCAGCCAGTTCATCACGGAACTCCTTATACGCGTCCGGATTCTTTTTGAAAGTAGCCAGTGTCGTTTCCTTCACTACTTCCGTTCTGTTCTCGTACGAATCGTGAATCTGCACCTCTGCTACTTTATAGGTAGCGCCGGTCTTCTTCACCTCCACATCGCTGCTGTGATCGATAAAGGATCCGGTCCAGCGGGCGAACTGATATACATTCTGGCCTACGCCATTGGTAGCTTTAGCAAAATTCTCGCTGCGGCCATATCCTACTGCCACCGCAATGGTATTGGCATCCATACCCGGGATCACCATCGCCGGAAGGGATTTCTTTACATTTCCCACCGTCAGTTCGATCACCGGCTTTTGCGGATAGTATTCGAAATCGGTCTCTTTATAATCGATACCCAGCTCTTCCGCTTTTTTCATGGAAATCAGCGCGTAGTTGTCCCAGGTAGCGCGCGTAACCGGATCCGGCAATTCCAGCAACCAGGGGTTACCTGCCTGCTTACCCGTACCCAGCGACACTTTCTGATACAACACGACTTCCTGTTTACCGCCTTTACGGGCACTGCTGATTGCCGCCACGGCCCCGGCCAGACCGGCGCCATTGAATCCTCCACCCGTAACCACTGTTGGTATAGGGGTTCCTGTTGCGATCCGCTCGGTAGTACCATTGGCCGTTACCGTATCGGTTGACACGTAGGCAGCTACAGCGGCCAGTGAGGTAGCCGATACCGGGCGCCCGTTTTCGAGCACACCGTCCTGCAGCGCAATATCCAATGCCTGCTGGCTTCCCAGACGACCCGCCCAGAAGGTGCGGAAATAGGTTTCGTAATCGGTATTGTTACCGCTCCATTTCAATAAAGAAGTCTGGAACGGACGTGTTTTAAATAAAGGATAGATAGTAGGCTGGATGAAGCTGATATAGCCGGTACGAGGTTCGGCATCACCCCAGCTTTCCAGATAGTGGTGGTTGGGGATCGAGTACTGGCACAGCTCCGTAGTCTCGTCCATCTTCTCATTAAAGGAAACGGAGAGTTTTACTTTCGCCAGGCCGGTCTTGAACTTATCGGCCTCGAAATAATCGTATACCGGATTAGCGCCATAGATCAGAAGGGCACCCACCTGACCGGCGTTCATCTGGTTCACCAGGTTTACCATATCCCCGTCAATTCCCTGACGGTAGTTCAGGCTTACGCCGGAATTGATCGTAGTTCCATAAGCACCGATCGCGCTGTTGATGGCATTCACCACCACCTGTACGTTCGGATCGTTGCTTCCGCAAACTACCAGTCCGGCACCTGCATTGGCCTTCAGGTCGTTGGCAACTTTCTGAATCGCTGTGCGGAGGTTAGCGTCAGCCAGGGCCGGTCCGCTTACTTGTCCACCCAGGGCCGCCAGCAGTGCTACGGCTACGGCTCCGGTCTCGGAAGGACGGTGCGTATAGCGTTCGTCGGCATTGGCGCCGGTCATACTCAGATAGCTTTCGAACTGATAATGCTTGCTCATTACCGGGTTCTTCTCATCGATCTTACGACCGTAGGAATAGCCGCGGGCAAACTCCACAGGGCTCAGCCAGGTACCCAGGAAATCAGCTCCCAGGCTTACGATCACTTTTGCGCGATCGAACTGATAGGAAGGGATCGCCCTTTTACCGGTGGTAGCCTCATTGGCCATGAGCATACCGCTATAAGAAACGGCATCGTATTGTACATGACGGCTTCCGGGATATCTGCCCAGGAATTCCGCAATAATTTGTTTGGTGGAAGGAGAAACAATGGTGCTGGTGAGTAACACTACCGGAGCGCCGCCCAATCCTGACATGGCATTCGCCACCTGGGTATCGAGCTGCTCGTAGGTTGGGATTTCCTGGAAGGCCAGTCCCGCCTTACGCTTCGGATTGGTGAGCCGGTACATATCGTACAGGTCCAGAACGGAAGCCTGTGCGCGCGGAGAGGTACCCCCTTTAGTAAACGAGCACAGCTCATTTCCTTCGATCTTGATAGGGCGGCCATCTCTTACTTTCGCTACGACAGGCAGCGCATCGCCGTCCTGAACATAGGTAGTTGCGTAGAATTTGGCCACACCCGGGGTAACGTTCTCGGGGCGGTTGACATAAGGCATCGCCTTACGAACGGGGTTTTCGCAACTGGCGGCCAGGGTGGCGGCCATGGTGCTGAAACCCAAGTATTTCAAAAAGTCGCGACGGGGCGTTTTAGCATCCATCAGACCCTTACCATCCAGGTCCTCGAAAGGCAGCTCTTCACGGAACTCATTCTGCGCCAGCTTTTTTGCACCTTCTTTATTATTCAGTTCAGCTAAATTTTGCCAATACTTTTTTTCCATAATTGATTATAAACATGGTGGGTCATTATAATCCACCGGATTATTTGAAGCTATTTTAGTAGTGACATTTCTGGCATTCCAGTCCGCCAATGTCTTTTACCGTTACGCTGTCCATTTTACCGTTCTTGATGTCGTTGTGGAACTTCTCGTAAATGCTGTAGAATTTGTTTCCGGCGCTGTCGCTGTAATTGAAGTTCACCTTGGTTTCTCTGTGACAGTTGATACACCAGCCCATGCTCAGTTCCGCTTCCTGCTTCACTTTGTGCATTTCCTGGATGCTGCCATGGCAAGACTGGCACTGTACGTTACCCACTCTGGTGTGCTGTGCGTGGTTGAAATATACGTGGTCAGGGAGGTTATGAATCTTTACCCAGGCTGGTGAGGTTCCTTTGGAAGGATCCCACTGGGCGTTCGGGCCCGGTGTGAATCCGGCATATTTATACAGTTTGGCGATCTCACCGGTGCCGTCGATCTTGTTTCCGTCATCATCGTGCAGCTCAGGGCCTTTCTCGTAGGCGTTGATCACCTTATGGCAATTCATACAGATATTCAGAGACGGGATACCCGCATGCTTGCTTTCCCAGGCGCCGCCATGGCAGTACAGACAGTTGATCTGGTTAATACCGGCGTGCACTTTATGGGAGAAGTAGATCGGCTGGGTAGGCTGGTAGCCCTTCTGGCGACCCAGTCCGATAGCGCCCTTGCTCACAAAGAAACCACCGACCACAAAGAGTACCAGGGCGATCAGGGCGATATATACTTTATTACGGTAGAACGGAACCGGTTCGGGGCGCAGGATGTTCTGCTTGTCATCAGACAGCTTTTTCAGGCTGCTGTTCACCTGCATCAGGATCAGAGCAACCAGGGCCAGCACCAGGGAAACGATCCCGAAGATCAGGGCGTTCTGGCTGGAATTGTCCTCAGCTGGCGCACCTGTAGTTGTGTTTTTCGCCTGATCTGCCGTAGGAGCGGTTTTGATCCAGTCCAGGATGGCATCTATGTCTTTTTCAGAAAGCTGCGGAAAGGAAGGCATGATCTGACCATAGGTCTTCTGCAATGCCTGCGTATAAGGAGTGGTAGGGATGAACGCGCCCGGGTTATGAACCCATTTGTG
>DATAHC010000296.1:0-3863 GCA_036263415.1 Flavisolibacter sp. | reverse complement strand
TTAAACGCATTCCCTTATGAGACTCATCCCATATGCCATTTCCATAAACCATATTTCCATTCACAAAACAATGCGTGATAGCCGCACCAAACTCCGTTCCTTCGAAGGGACTCCAGCCGCATTTATACAGGATGGTGGACGTGTTTACAGAAGTGTGGCCGTTCAGGTCCACTATAACCAGGTCGGCGGCATAGCCTTCCCGGATATAACCACGGTTCTCGATCTGAAAACAATCGGCTACCGCATGGCTCATTTTCTGAACGATCTTCTCCAGGCTGATACGCCCCTGTTGATAGTAGGAAAGCATCAGAAGCAGGGGATGCTGAACAAGCGGCAGTCCGGCATGGGCTTTTTCGTAGGGTTCATTCTTTTCTTCCAGGGTATGCGGCGCATGATCGGTTGCAATAACATCCAGGCGGTCGTCGAGCAAGGCAGCCCACAGCGCTTCGCGGTGATGCGGATCCTTG
The DNA here is from genome assembly GCA_036263415.1 of Flavisolibacter sp. Classification (GTDB taxonomy): domain Bacteria; phylum Bacteroidota; class Bacteroidia; order Chitinophagales; family Chitinophagaceae; genus Flavisolibacter. The sequence goes on along the minus strand of DATAHC010000296.1, from coordinate 3,396 downwards.
ATGGCCGGGTTACACTTGATGCGGTTGCCGAACTGGCCGTAGTCCGCACTGGTGAAATGCAGGTGATGCACACAAACTTCAGCCGTGATGCGCTTTTCCTTAAGCGGGAACAGGTTGGTAAACAGCTGCAGTTCCTTTGCCGTGCTGATATGGAGGATGTGCAGGCGGGTATCATACTTCTTCGCCAGCTGGACGGCCTTGAAGGAAGATTCGAAGCAGGCTTCTTCATTACGGATCACCGGGTGGTCCGATGGCTCGAGCACATTTTTCGCCGCCTTCACGCGTTGGAGATTCTCCCGGATAATGGACTCTTCTTCACAATGCGTGGCAATCAGCACTTCGCTTTCGCGGAAGATCCGGTCCAGGGTCAGGTAATTATCCACCAGCAGGTTCCCCGTAGAAGAACCCATAAAGATCTTAACGCCGCAAACATCCCGCTTGCGGTCATTGGTCCGCAGCACTTCTTCTGCATTGTCGTTGCTGGTTCCCATAAAGAACGAGTAATTCGCGAGCGATGTCTGGCTGGCCCGGGCGTATTTCTCCTCCAGCAACGCATGGGTGGTAGCGGGTGGTACCGTATTGGGCATTTCCATAAAGGAAGTAACGCCGCCCACCACCGCGGCCTTCGCCTCCGTATAGATCGTTGCCTTGTGGGTGAGACCGGGCTCCCGGAAATGTACCTGGTCATCGATGACGCCGGGTAACAAATGCTTTCCCGTTCCATCAATTTCGGTTACGGCAACGGGAGTGTCAATAATTGGAGCGATTTTTTCTATCCTTCCGTCCGAGAGCAGGACATCTACACAACGGATGCTGCCCTCGTTCACCATCTGAATGCCCTTAATCAGGTATTTTTGCATAATTAATTTCAATAAACCAGTCTGCATGCAATTTAAACAAACCCTTGTAAGACTATTGTTTTTACTCTCCCCTACCCTTAGTTTTTCGCAGACCACTTATTTACCGCAAGGTGCCAAGGAATCGATCCTGCTGGATCGCCTTGAGATAAAAGCGCAGACCGATTCCATTCTCAATTTCTCCAAAACCCGGCCCTTCAGCCGGCGCCAGTTCATTCCGCAGATCAGCAGAATGGATTCCCTGGTATCCCTTTCGCCGGTTGATCAGTATAACCTGTACACGGCCAACCTCAGCAACCTGGAGTGGGCCATCGGTGATCGCGACCGCTTTGCTTCCAAAAAACCGATCTGGAAGCATTTCTATAAAACCCCGGCCAATTTATATGAGGTACATGAAAAGGATTTTTTCCTTGCCCTCAATCCGGTCATTCAGTATTATGTGGGCAAAGAATCCAATAACAGCGACCATATTTTTCTCAATACAAGGGGAGTTACCCTTCGGGGCCGTATTGCCGACAAGATTGGGTTTTCCGCTTATATAACGGATAACCAGGAGCGCGATCCCCGCTATGTGCAGCAATGGGTCAGTGACCACCGGGCCGTTCCGGGAGCCGGCTTCTATAAATCCTTTAAAGGGAATGGCTATGATTATTTCGATGCCCGCGGCACCATCACCTTCAATGTGGCGAAGTACATCGATGTAGCGTTCGGGTACGATAAGAATTTTATCGGCAATGGGTACAGGAGTCTTTTCCTGAGCGATTTTTCAAACAGCGCGCTGTTTTTCAAACTCAATACACGCATCTGGAAGTTCAATTACCAGAACCTGTTCATGGAACTGAATTCGGCAGATCGCCTCAATGCGGACCAGCTCCTGCCTAAAAAATACGCCGCGCTCCACCACCTGGACATAGGCATAACCAAATGGCTGAATGTCGGCTTGTTTGAAGGGATCATCTTCGGCCGCAGCAATCATTTCGAATTCGGCTACCTGAACCCGGTGATCTTCTACCGTTCCATTGAACAGCAGAACGGAAGTTTCGATAATGCCGTTGCCGGACTGGATTTCAAAGCTAATGTGGCGCATAAATTCCAATTCTACGGTCAGCTGCTGCTCGATGAATTCCTGTTATCGGAGATCAAAAAGAACCGGGGCTGGTGGGCCAATAAATATGCCTGGCAGATCGGAGCGAAATATATCGACGCCTTCCAGGTTAAGAACCTGGATCTGCAGATCGAATCCAACCGGGTGCGGCCCTTCACGTATTCCCACCGCGACTCGGTAGCGAACTACACGCACTATAATCAACCGCTGGCACACCCGCTGGGTGCCAATTTTCAGGAGTTCATCGGAATAGCCCGGTATCAGCCGGCACCGAAGTGGCTGCTGCTGGCCAAAGCGATCTATTATACCCAGGGCCGCGACACGGCAGGTATCTCATTCGGAGGGAATATCTTCCTGCCCAATGTAGCACCTTACCGCACCAGTGAGTTTGGATATGAGATCGGATCGGGATTGCAGACTAAAGTCGGTTATGCCTCCCTGCTGGTATCGTATGAGCTGCGACCCAACCTGACCCTGGAGGCCAATGGCGTGTACCGGAAGCAAAGTGCTGCGGGAACATCGGCTAGTCCCTTTATCATTTATGCCGGTATCCGCTGGAATATGCACCGCAGGGAATTCGATTTCTAGCAGCGTCAGTAGAGCACCGCCTTCGATGTTCTGGATTCCTGGTTCCCTGTTCGTTATTCCTATCCTTCCAGATGGATGGTGAACATGATCATTCTTGACTTGATACCATCCAGTACTCTGGAATAGTTGAGATTGGGATTTCGGTCGTGGAGATCGCCCAGTCCATTGCTGAACTTGATCTCCGGAGAAAAGATGAAGCTGGGGAAGTAAAAGTTGAAGCCGATGCCACCCTCGATGCCGTAATCCAATTTTTTAATGCGGATCATATCATCTGCCTTACGGGCCTTGGCGTTGGAAGCCAGGTCGTAGTCGACCTTGGCACCACCAATCATATAGACCCGGAAATTTCCGATGCGGTCGGAATTGAACTTCAGCTGAACCGGGAAGGTGGTGATAACCGATTCCACTTTTTTCACCACATGATTGCCTTCGTCCAGGTCTTTATAACTTAAAGTATAGGTAAGATTCCGTTCGGCAAACATCAATTGAGGATTAAAACGCAGCTCGAATCTTTTCGATAGGCGGGCGGTCGCCAGCAGGCCCAGCGAAAAACCGCCGGTATTGGCGGGTTGCGCCACCAGTATACTATCCTGGCCTAAAAAAGCAGGATTCAAATGCGTTTGAAAGCTGGCCCGGTTCACACCCAGCGAAATACCAAAATAATAGGCTTTCAGATCATGATCCTCCTGGTACAGCTGGCGCTCCTGGGAAAATGAAATCAGGCTGGCCAGGGAGAGGGCCAGACAGAAAAACAATGGCCTCAGGGTCGTACGGGAAACCAGGAAAGGACGCTGCAAATTCTTCATAAAGGACTGTAAATCAATCAAATACTCTGCCATTTTTAAA
>DATAHC010000295.1:0-3591 GCA_036263415.1 Flavisolibacter sp. | reverse complement strand
GAACCGGTGCCGCTGATGCCCTTCGTCCATTCCCGGTTCAGCCAGGTGTTCAGCGTCGTGGAGGCCGTATCGTAATACTGGCTCAGTTCAAAGGAGGTATACTTCTTCAGTTCGGAAATGATCTTTTTATTGAATAGCCATTTGGCCGTTTTCAGCAGAACGTTTTTGGTCTGCAGGTCGTAGTCCAGGTCCTGCACTTCAATCGCTTTCTTTTCCGCATTGTATACCGGCTTCCCGGTAAAGAACACCGTTCCGTCAAAGGAGCCTGAGAAATCAAGTCGGATGCGCATATCCCCATTCTCATCACCGGATACCTGGGTCTGACCGATCACGATATGCTTTTTGAAAAAACCTTCCGAAACCTCAAACCGTTTGCCGGTGAGGTAGCCATTCAGCACGCGGCTCAGCGAATCGTATTGTAAAGCGGCTTCCAGGTAAATGTTGAAGCCTCCCGGGTTATTGGCGGGTGTCAGATCCGGTACAACGGAATTCACCTGTTCGGGTTTGGCAAAGCTTACCACGGGCGTGGCGGAAATACCAATATTGATATTGAGCAGGTCATTCCGGGCATTGATATTCTCCATACGCAACTTTTTCGGGTGTAAGCTAAAGAATCCCACATTCGGGATCGCGTATACGGTATTCATCATATTCCATGCCTGCTGCAGGTAGGGCCTCAGGTTCACACGCCCGAAGGAGTCTTCCATGGCTTTCCGGGAAGCATCGAGTTCGGCTTTCAGGCCATCGATCACGCTGGTGGTTACGTCCTGTCCCCAGAAACATACCGAACATTTGTCCAGCGCTTTCGGTTCATTGCGAATGATCTTCGTATTCAGGAACAGGTTGGGCTGCAACTGAAACGTACTGGTGAAGCCGATCGTCACTTTTCGTTCGGGTTCATCGAAGCCACAGCGGCACGCGGGTGTCCAGGGAGACAGCACCGTACCATTCACGCAGGCCCTGGTAGCGCCGATGATCTGGTAAAAGCCGGTGAAGGCCAGGTTCATAGTAGTCCCGTTCACCCCAATCTTGAAAGGGGAGCGGCGGAAATGGTATTTATAGCGGGTGGCGCAATCGGACTGCACCCATCCGTTGGGGTAATCGGGTGAGGTAAAAACGGTATCTACATTGTGTTCCGCCAGTTTGTAAAAAGGCCTCAGGTTGATCTGGATGGGAATATCGATCTGCGATTCCGGAAGAGAATCGATCCGGAGGTTCGTTGAGGTCTTTTGCGCCTTCAGGGCGGTATGGGCAAATAGGACCAGCAGAAAAAAAGCAATCCTCATGGTGGTGAAACGGCGTTTCCCAAATATAAACAGCAAAGCATAAGTTTTGCTTCAGCAAACGTTAAATGCCCCTCACAGCTCTTTGGGTTGGGTAAGACTGAACCAGTTGCCACAGCCATCGGTAATGATACATTCCGTTCCATAGAATTGTTCCTTCGGTTCCGACTTGAAATGAACGCCTTTAGCTTTCAGCTCTTCATAGGTGGCCTTACAATCGGGGGTTTGCAGGACTCCGGCTCCCATAATGCCTTTTTCCAGAAGCAGCTTCAAGGCGGCATTCGTTTCTTCATCATAGCCGTTCATTTTGGAGTCCACCGCCAGTAAGGCTATTTCAAGATCCGGTTGTTCCGGGGGATTTACCGTGAGCCACCGAAAGCCGTTTTCCATTTTAGCATCGGTATTCACCTTGAATCCCAGTTTATTCACATAAAAATCATAAGCTTTTTCCTGGTCGCTGACAAAGAGTGAAGCATGTGAAAGTTTTGTAACCATAGTAAGAATTTAGTGCGGTAAAGCTAGGGAAGGGGCGGAAGGAACTGTTATTGATTCTTGCTGAATGGAAAGGAATGCTTCAGATCTTATGCATTTCCAGAAAGCAGTGGGGTACTACGGTGCGCGGGGCCTGGGCGGATTGCTGCTTTTTTCGAAAGGCCTGGTTACGGTAGCACTGCGGGGCATAGCCGCTTTCCTTCTTGAACAAACTGCTGAAGGAGGGTAGGCTGTCAAATCCCACCTCCTGGCAGACCTCCTTTACCGGCCGGTTCTCCGCCAGTAATTCTTTCGCTTTCTCTATGCGGCGGAAGGTGAGGTACTGATGCGGTGTTTTCTTATAAACGCTCGTAAACAAACGGTGAAAATGAAAGCGGGAGAGGAAGGCCGTTCCGGATACCTGCTGCAGGTCGATCGGCTCATGGTAGTTGGCATCCATGAATTGCTTGGCTAGTATGATCCTTTCGTATAAATCGCTTGTGAGGCGCATGGTTACAAGTTACCGAAGTTTATAAAATATGGTTGTCGCCCTCATTACCTTTTTAAATCAGCGCTGGGAAGGATTTTTGAGCTTCCGGGAAAGCATTTCCTGCATTTTGACCATACGCGCCTGGCGCGTTTCCTCTTTTTTAGCCGAAACGATCCATTCCACATATTCCTTTTTATGGCTATAGGCCAGCGAATCGAAATATGCCAGGCTTTCGGGCTCTTTCTTCAAGGTGGTCAGCAGATCCTTTGGAAGGGTAACGGTTTTCTTAACCGGGTCTATATAATCCCGTACCGGGTTTTCCTTTGGCTTTGCTTCCTTCGACGCATCTTTTTCCGTTTTCAGCCGCATGCCAAAGGCCGACCAGGTATCGTCAAATGAAATAAGGCTGATCCACTGCATTTCGGAATGCTTCAGTAACACATCCCAGCCCTTATCGCGCGTGAGGTCCGTTTGCTGTCCGGAACTGCCTTTCGGATAATAGATCCAGCAAACAACGTCACCCTGTACCAGAGGCAATATGCCGGACAGCTCTTTCTTTAACTGCACCTGATCAGTTACGAACCAGTGCACCTGGTTGAACCGGACCGCTTTCGAAGTGACCTTTACACCGGAGGGAAGGCCCTCTATTTTACGGTCAAATCCGGCAGGGGCATTCTTTGTCAGCAAGGTATATCCTTCTTTGATCTTCAGCTTTTGGGCAATGGTGGAAGGCATGGGAGAGAATTTTAGGAAAGATAAAGAGAATGGCAGATTTATGGCTGATGTAGGATGTCTGATGTCTGATTTGTCTATGGGCATCAGCTATATCTTCATTGCATCTGGCATGCTTCTTTACCACAGAATCCCTGCAGCACGGAGTTCACGGATACGGCTTCGCCGTTTGTTTCACGCGGAGCTAAGGAGCAATGGAGAATACAACTTTACAGGCATCCAACATTCTTTTACTATTGCTGGCGTAGGGAGCTGCAGGGCTAAGAGTGTAAAGGAGAAGAAAGAGAAAAGGAGGGCTGCTGCGCAGCGTACTGATTTGTGGCTACCTTTCCTTCATTCACACGGCTGGCACTAAGAGGGAGAATGAGGAGAATAAGAGGAGCAACCTTACTGGTTTCTATCATTTCTCTATTTACAGACACCGGTCCTTTCCTTTTTCATCCCTCATTTTCCTCTGTCATTATTTCCTTGCTTTTGTCATCCCTACACTCTCCCCTGTCATCCCGACGAAGGAGGGATCTGGTACGATCAACCTATCGTAGTGTCTGGCAGCACCCGAGTACGGACCGTCATTGCGCGTGTCCGCCTCTGGCGGAAGCGGAGCGCGGGAATCTC
>DATAHC010000294.1:0-7546 GCA_036263415.1 Flavisolibacter sp. | reverse complement strand
CTTAAAATGTGTGAACAGCGATTACGAGGCTAAGCGTCATAAGGATATTGCCTTGCGCATGCCCCTGATATCGGCTGTTCCAACGCATACGTTTTCGAGCTGGCTTAGCAGCAAGGGCAAGCTGGGCGGACAGCATAAAGTGCCGCGCCTGAGCAACGACCGGAAATTCCTCGAAGAAATCAGTACATTCATAGCCTTACAAGGCTGATGCAAGCAACAACCAACTGCCCCAACTGCGGTACGGCATTTACCGGGCACTACTGTACCAACTGCGGTGAGAAGGCTTTTACGTCTCACGACCGTTCCATGGCACATGTTCTGGAAGAAGGGCTTCATTTCATGACCCATTTCGAGGGAAAACTGTTCACGACCGTGAAAACCATGTTCACGGCTCCGGGAAAGTTTGCTCTTGACTATTGCCAGGGGGTGCGCAAGAAGTATTACAAGCCTTTATCGTTCTTTTTACTGCTGATCGTGATCTACCTGCTGTTCCCGGTAGCGCAGGGACTGAACGCCCCGTTGCCCACCCATGTGCAGTCGCAATGGTATCATAAGGAAGCGCTGGCCAAAACACTGGCCGTGATGAAAAAGCATCATCTTACCGAAACACAGGTCATTGAGCATTTTCATACCGTTTCAGAAAAGGTATCGAAGGTATTGCTGATCCTGATCATACCCATCCTCGCCTTGTGGTCTAAGCTCCTGGCTTTCCGCAGAAAGGAAAAGTTCTATTATGATCACTTCATCCTCTCTACAGAGATCAATTCGTTCCTGGTCCTCTGGGGCTTTCTGATCCTTCCTGTCTTTAGCCGGCTGGTGCTGCTGGCCATTGAAAAGCTCTTTCACAAAGACCTCTTCAATGATATGGTGATCGGCATCATCTTGTCGTTGTCCATCTATCTCTATACCTTCCTGGCCGCACGCCGGTTCTTTTCCTATGTGTGGCGGAGGGCAGCTTTATATGCACTCTTTTTTACAGTGGTCTACGTATTGGTGATCCTGTACGTATACCAGTATGCCTTATTCCAGGTCACCATCCGGTTGGTACATTGATGATCCTTTTGAATAGCTGGTATCTTATGAGGCCCTGATGAAAATTGGTTCAAAAATTAAAATCTCTTTGAATGTATTTTATAAAAAAGCTTTTCCGGCTTGAATCCCTCATGTTTTTAGGCCGCGGCGGAATACAATTCTTTGACGGACACGATGAGTACTATGTGGATACCGAAAATTTCGTTCCGGATGAGCACAGTAAAAACAAATTGGGCGTGAGGCTTTTTTCTGAAGGCATCAGATTGAAAAACAATAATGAAGTACCATTAACGGAGGAAAAGAAAAGAATGGTGACATTAGCTGTTACAAAAAGATTAGCGGCAAAGAAGATCAGGGTTACGATCGAATAATAGGCTCCTGAATAATTATATACACCGGACGCCTGTACAGGCAAAGTTGAATCTGCCTACATTTGCTCCCTACAAAATGGAACTATGAAATTACTCGAAAACAAAGTCGTGATCGTTACCGGTGCCGCCCGCGGTATTGGTGAAGGTATTGCCATCAAGCTGGCCGAACAGGGCGCGCACATTGCCTTCAGCTATATCAGTGAAAGCAGCGCTGAGAAGGCTGCTACGCTGGAAGAAAAACTGAAGGGTATGGGCATTAAGGCCAAAGCGTACCGCAGCAATGCCGGTGAGTTTGCTGCCTGCGAGGCCTTCGTGAATGAGGTGGTAAAGGACTTTGGAACAGTGGATGTCTGCGTGAACAATGCCGGCATCAGCAAAGACAACCTGCTGCTGCGCATGACGCCCGAGCAATGGGATGATGTAATGCAGATCAACCTGAAAAGTGTTTTCAATATGACCAAGCAGGTGATCCGGCCGATGATGAAGGCCAAAAGCGGCAGCATTATCAATATGAGTTCCGTGATCGGGCTGATGGGTAATGCCGGACAGGGTTCCTATGCCGCTTCCAAGGCAGGTATCATCGGCTTTACTAAATCGGTTGCCAAGGAGCTGGGCAGCCGCAATGTGCGCTGCAATGCCATTGCACCCGGATTTGTAGAAACCGATATGACCTCGTACCTGAAAGAAGGCGAGCAGGCGGATAAATACAGGGCCGGCATTCCTTTAGGAAGATTCGGCACGTCGGAAGATATCGCCAATGTAACCTTATTCCTCGCCTCCGACCTCAGCAGCTATGTCACCGGGCAGGTGCTGAGCGTGGATGGCGGCTTGTACATGTAATAAAAAAAGAACAATAATATACGAAGCCTGATGGGAGAAGCATGAAACGGCTTCTCCCTTTTTAAAACCGCTCCAGCATACTGATCTCAGGCACCTTTTTAACTAATTGGCATCATTCCATTCTTCTTCTTTACCGGATAGTTTTAGTTGTTCATCCATGAACCCTGACAGGTTATTGTAATTATTACATGACGGGCCAATGGATTATTCAACCACTAAAAACTCAATTATGAAGAAATTACTCTTTGTCTTTGCCTGCTTTTACCTGGTTTCATGCAAGAAAGATGAAACACCTTGCCACACAACTGATTTCCGGATGCTTTACGGAGGGTCGGGTTTTGATGCGGCTGCTTCCGTAATCGAAAGTCAGGACTGCGGCTATTTGTTTGCAGGCATCACCCAAAGCAATGATGGAGCTGTTTCAGGCAATCACGGCAATGCCGATGCCTGGGTGGTCAGGGTCAATAGCCAGGGTGCCATCATTTGGCAGAAACCTTTTGGTGGAAGCGATGGCGATCAGGCGAATTCGCTTACGTCAGCTATGGATGGCCGCTATGCCATAGCGGGTCTTTCTTTTAGTCAAGATGGAGATGCTGCCGGAAATCATGGCGGCGAGGATGCTTTCATTGTGAGTTTCAATGAACAAGGCAACCGGATCTGGCAGAAAATGCTGGGAGGTCAGGAATCTGATGCGGCAAAATGCATTACGGCAACGCCGGATGGAGGATATATCATGGCAGGCCTGTCAAACAGCAATAATGGAGATGTTTACGGCAATCATGGAAGTTTCGATGCCTGGGTGGTAAAGCTTGACCGTTGGGGACATATTACCTGGCAAAAAACGTATGGCGGTTCCGGGGTGGATGTTGCCAACTGTATCATAAATACGTTGGATGGTGGCTACCTATTAGCAGGAGAAACATCCAGCAACGATGGCGACGTAAGCGGCAACCATGGCGCTAATGATTTTTGGGTGATCAAACTGGACAGGCAGGGTATGGTTCAATGGAAAAAGGTACTGGGTGGCAGCAATCATGATGCGGCATTCAGCGCTACGCTGGCCAGTGACGGAGGTTTCGTTATCTCCGGCTCTACAGAAACGGGTTCTCCCCGTGAAGGATTCGAGAATAACTGGGTTGTCCGGCTGACCAAACAGGGTACGCTGGTCTGGCAAAAGATCTTTGGTATACAGGCGAGCGGCGGAAATGCCCTGTCGCTTTGCGACAAAAGCGGTTTTACGCTTGTTTCCGGTGGTACTGTTTTGAAGATAGACGAAAATGGAAATGAAGTCTGGAGAAAGTTTGAATCCGGAACCTTCCAATCCATTTTCCCAAGAAGGGACGGCTCTTATATCATTGTTGGCGGCATACCCAACGGAGTGAAAAATTCTGATGCCTTGCTCGCTACCGTACGGTAAGGCCGCAGGTCATTAACCCCAATTTTTCTTAATGCAGGAGCTTTATGTTCCTGCTTTTTATATAATAATGCCAGAGGATCATGGTTGCGATGGAACGATTGGGTTTCCAGGCCTCGCTGATGTCCATCATTGTTTCTTTGGTGAGCGATTTATCCTGGCGCAGCATCCGGATGGCATTTACCAGCGCCAAGTCGCCGATGGGAAAGATATCGCAGCGCCGCAAGGCATGCATCAGGTAAATATCTACCGTCCAGTCCCCGATGCCCTTCAGCTGCTTCAGCGAATTCCGGACAACCGGATCTTCCTGGTAATACAGTTGCTGAAGACGGATCTCTTTGCTAAGCAGGGCCTGCGCCAGGATACGCACATATACGATCTTCTGCCGGCTGAGATAGCAGCTGCGCAGTTCTTCATCACTCAGTTCCAAAACTTTGTTGGGCGTGATCGCGCCTAAGCGTTCTTTCAGTTTTTTAAAGGCCGCAAAGGCGGAAGCCAGCGACACTTGCTGTTCCAGGATGGTGAGCACGAGGGTCTGAAAGGTATTGGGGCGCACCCAGAACGGCGGATAGCCGTACAGGCGGAAAACTTCATGCAGGGTTTCATCCTTTTCAATAAGAATATCACACCGTTCATGGAAGTTCTGTTCAGTAAAGCGGTCGATCATAATGGCAGGCAGTACTTTCGTTCTTCAAATATCTGCGTTATGAGAGTAGCAACCTTCATTCTTTTAAGCTTATGGGCCCTGTCTGCCCGGGCACAGAATTCGTTAGTGACCCTGAACGGCATCAGCGACCTGAAGATCGGTATGAAACAGGCCGAGGTGGAAAAAGTTCTGGGACAGAAAATAAAACTGCCTCACGCCACGAAAAAAACGGAGGACTATACCCGTGACAGCCTTCATATAAACTATAAAGGAATAGATGTAGACCTGGTCTTCGACCTGCAGTATATCTCGGAGAATAAATATGAAGTGGTGCTCTGGGAAATCACCAGCAGAAACACCTCCCTTAAAACCAAATCAGGCATTGGTGTCGGCGACGACAAGCTGAAGATCGTGGCTACTTACGATGGTTATATCATCTGGCTGATGCCCGATTACCTGCACGACAGCGAAGGGAAGGACAAGACTAAAAGCACCGTCTGGCTGCATGGCGATACCAGCGGTACCGTACTGATCTTCTACATGGAAAACAACAAGGTTACCGGCTTCAGTGTTCAATATGATGAAGGATGCTGACCGCTGAGCCAGCACCCTTCCGCTTTATGCTTTCGTTTTTTGCTTGAATGCGGCAATCGCATTTTTGGAGTCTTCACTCAGTATCAGCCGGCCGCTGACCTCCGCACGCTGATTTAGTAAATGATCCCAGTCGTCCGTACCCTGCCAGAAAACCTTCTTCAGTTCCGTCATGGCTTCCACACTGGAATGCGCCAGCTGGTTGGACAGGCGACGGATCGATTCATCCATACCCTCAACGGTGGCATGCAGCTCGGCATACAGGCCTTTCCGGCGCGCCCAGTCGGCATTGCGCCACATGGAAGCGTCAATAGCCAGTTGCGTAAACGAAGACAATCCCACCTTTCGCTGAACCACAGGCCCCACTACGAAGGGACCGATACCTATAGACAATTCACTGAGCTTGATATCCGCACCTTCGAGCGCAATGGCATAGTCGGTTGCTGCTGCCAGGCCCACACCACCGCCCACGCATTTGCCATGGATACGGCCGATGATCAGCTTGGGACATTTGCGCATGGCATTGATCACATTGGCAAAGCCGCTGAAGAAGGTAAAACCCTTTTTAGCATCGATGATCTGGGTCAGTTCGTCAAAAGAGGCGCCGGCACAGAAGGCCTTTTCCCCGGATGAACGCAGCACGATCACCTTCGTTACCTTATCATTACCGATCGCATGGATCTCATTCGCCAGGTCTTCTAAAATCCGGTGCGGCAGTGAGTTACTTTGTGGGTGAAAGAATTCGATGGTAGTGATTCCATTATGAGTTTCGCTGTTTACATATCCGTTTACTAGATCCCGAGCCATAGCTAAGAGTTTAAAAGAGAAAAAAAAGTAAAAGAGTTAGCTGCCAAAGTTATTAAAGACTCTGTGAATACCTTCCTTCATCTTATTCACTTTAAAATTCAATATCATACCATTCTTTAAATGCATTAGTTTCAGATAGGTCATCACCTGCTTAAAATGAATTGGAATTACCGTTTCAGCTGATTTTACTTCAAGAATCAGCCTGCCTTCTACTAATAGGTCGATTCGATAGGCGTTTTTTATATGCAAATCTTCATATTGGATAGGCATAATCAATTGCCGCTCCATATTCAGGCCTTGCTTATGCAATTCATAATATAAGATTTCTTCATAAACCTTCTCATAGCAGCCCGGACCTACAGTTGAATGAATTCTAAGGGCAGCATCAATAACCAGGTACGTTATATCATCTATTTGCATTCTTCAGCTAAGATGCTCGATTAGAATAAATTCTAATGTCTACTCTTATACAATACCAATTAAATTCTTAATCGTACATCTCTATTAACTCCTGCTAATCCTCCTTCCATCTTTATTCAACTCTTTACAAACTCGTTGAAGTTGGTAAATGCCACGATTCGAAAACTATAAGTTAACTTAACCTAATTCCCTCTTTTTTCTCCTATTCATCTCTTAGCCCTGTCAGCTCCTTCGAGCAACCATGGTAAGGATCGTTGCCACGCCGGTCAGTTCATTGGTTTCGTCCAGCATTTCCACCAGCCATTTCACAATTCCCCTGGGAATATCTGTTTCCTCCTTCTGGTCCTGCGGCAGCTTTTCTTTGCAGGTGAACCGTATGCGCAGTTCCGTACCCGGGTATACCGGCTTGGTGAAGCGTAGTTCATCGATACCATAATTCAGCAGCACCGGACCCAGTTCACTGCCGTCCACAAAAAGTCCGGCAGCGGCGCTCAGCACAAAATAGCCATGCGCCACCTGCTGGTCGAACATGGTACCCCTGAAGTCGGTCTCCTTTTTATGCGCATAGAAATGATCACCGCTCAGTGCGGCGAAGGCATCGATGTCCTCGCTGGTGATCACGCGCTTGTCTGTAAGAATCTGGTCGCCGATCTGCAGGTCTTCGAAATATTTGCGGAAGGGATGCACGGAGCTTTCGTTACCCTTTGCATTCGGTTGATAGCTTTGTGTAATAGCCGTGATCATGGTAGGCGAACCCTGAATGGCCACGCGCTGCATATAGTGCTTCACCCCTCTCACGCCACCCATCTCTTCACCGCCTCCGGCACGGCCCGGGCCGCCGTGGATCAGCATAGGCAGCGGCGAACCATGACCGGTGCTTTCTTTTCCGTCTTCGCGATTCAGTACCAGTATGCGCCCGTGATGGGTGGCAGCACCCACTACAAATTCAGTAGCCGTCTGCCGGTCATTGGTAACGATAGAGCAGCACAGGGAGCCCTTGCCTTTTTTCACCAGCTGAATGGCTTCTCCCAGGTCGCTGTAAGGCATCAGGGTGCTCACCGGTCCAAAGCATTCGATATCGTGCACTTCCTCTGCCTGAAACGGACGCTCGTTCATCAGCAGCACGGGTGAAAGGAAGGCGCCTTTATGCGCATCGGCGTCAATCACCTCCACACTTTCCAGCGAGCCATACATGATCTGCGAACTGGCCAGCAGTTTCTGGATATTCTGGCGTACTTCGTCGCGCTGGCCGCTGCTGGCCAGGGAACCCATACGCACTTTATCATTCAGGGGGTTGCCGATAGTGGTTTGCGACAGCGCTTTACCCAGGGCGATGGTAACGTCTTCGAGCAGGTGCCCGGGGACAAAAATGCGGCGGATAGCCGTACATTTCTGCCCGGCCTTAACGGTCATTTCCTTGCGCAC
>DATAHC010000293.1:0-3056 GCA_036263415.1 Flavisolibacter sp. | reverse complement strand
CCGATATCTACCGCCGTGGTCTCTATATTACAGGTGGTGGTGCGTTGCTGAAAGGATTGGATAAAAGGCTGAGCCAGAAGATCAAGCTGCCGGTGCATGTGGCCGACGATCCGCTGAAAAGCGTAGTACGCGGTACCGGACTGGCCCTCAAGAATTATGATCGTTATCCTTTTGTGATGCGGTAATAGCACGCCTGGTTTATGCGCAATATCTTTCTGTTCATCCGTCGTTACTTCACCTTCCTCGCTTTCCTGGTGTTCCAGTTCATCGCGCTGTGGATGCTGTTCAAGTACAACCGCTACCACCATGCTACTTTTTTGGGTGTGGCCAGCGAGGTTACGGGTAGCGTGAATAAGCAGGTGGACCGCCTGGACGATTACTTCCATCAGGGTGAGGAGAACCGCCGCGTGCACCGGATGAACGATTCACTCATGAACATCCTCAAAAGCAATTTCTCCTTTCCCGATTCCGCAAAAAGAGAAGTGGTGGATACGGTACTGGTCGATTCCAGTAAGGCCGTGCGCCGCTATTATTGGCTGGACGCTAAAGTGGTCTATAACACTATCAATTTCGAAAAGAACTATCTCCAGCTCAACCGGGGCAGCCGCTATGGCATTAAGGATAATATGTCCGTTTTAAACTCCGATGGGGCAGTGGTAGGTGTTGTGGTAAACGTAAGCCCCAATTTCAGCCAGGTCATGAGCTTGTTGCATATCCAGAGCTCCGTGAGTGCGGCACTGAAGAAAACAGGCGAAGCCGGCAAGATCATCTGGGATGGCCGCGATCCGCGCTTTCTCACGCTGACCGGGATCGCCAAGAGTGCCCAGATCAAGGTGGGCGATACGGTGCTTACCAGCAAGTATTCCTATAATTTTCCGCCGGATAAGGTGATTGGCACCATTGCCAATATCGCCAATGATCCCTCTACCGGTTTTTACCTTTTACGCATACGCACCGCTGTGAATTTCAATAATGTACAGCAGGTATTCGTGGTGGAGAACCTGCAGCGCGAAGAACAGGACCAGCTGAATAAGGATACCGAGAAAAAGATTGACCAACAAAAAACCCCGAATCGTTGAGCGACCTGGTAAAAAATATATTCCGCTTCATCATTTTCATCTTGTTGCAGGTATACGTGCTCAACAAGATCCCGCACCTGCACCGCTATATCGTACCCTACCTGTATTTCCTGTTCATCCTCTGGCTGCCTTTCTCCATCTCCCGCGTGGGCATGCTGGCCATTGGTTTTGGTACCGGACTTACACTGGACTATTTCACCATGACGCCGGGCCTCCATGCGGCCGCCTGCGTGCTTATTGCTTATGCACGACCCTTCGTCATCACCATCCTGATTCCTAAGGATACGGCCGAGTTCAATTACCGCGAGCCCTCTCCCCGGGCCATGGGCTGGGCGCCCTACAGCGTTTATGCGCTGGTGCTCACTTTATTGCACCATACCTATCTGCTGTTGCTGGAATTCCTGCAGTTCGGCAGCTTCCTCGATTTCATCATCAAGATCGGTTCTACCACCGCCATCAGCCTGCTCCTCATCTACACCGCCGAGCTCCTCTTCCCCCGCAAAGTGAAGTTCCGCACCAATACGGCGTGATGAGTGATGAGTGATCAGTGATGAGTAATGAGTGGAGTGTGCTTTGTTACCGTCATTCTTTACAATAGGTTCTGCGTAAAGGCAGTCTGGAGGTCAGGGGGATTGCTTCGTCGTTCCTCCTTCCGCCAGAGGCGGACGCGCGCAATGACGGTTCGAACTATTATGCTGCCTGAACTAAGATAGCTTGATCGTAAAAGATCCCTCCTTCGTCGGAAGGACAGCCTATGAGAATTAAAATGAGTTTCTCA
The DNA here is from genome assembly GCA_036263415.1 of Flavisolibacter sp. Classification (GTDB taxonomy): domain Bacteria; phylum Bacteroidota; class Bacteroidia; order Chitinophagales; family Chitinophagaceae; genus Flavisolibacter. The sequence goes on along the minus strand of DATAHC010000293.1, from coordinate 1,199 downwards.
TAGGCTGTTCCATTGGCATATGGGCACATTAATAATTGGCACATTTCTCATCAGCTCATCAGCTAATCCTCGAATCTGCTAATCAGCCCCAGCGCCTTATTCCGCACGTATGGAGGAAAGGACTGAACCTTAATGACAGCACAGCGGAATACAGCGCCTGCAGTATCGTCGCACAGCACGACAAGAACCGCTATCGTAGGAAACCAAGAAATAAAAGACTGACCGTAAGCCCCCTTTTAAGGGGGTTTGGGGGTGCGCGCTGGCCCGGCCGCCCGCGCGGAGCGATCGGGGCGAGCCTTGACTTTTTTGCTCTACTTTTTTTGTCAAGAAAAAAAGTAGAAAAGATGAGCGAAAAGAAAAGACTGAAACAATAGGACACATGCACCTTTCCTTAAAGAATAAGGGAGTAAAGAAACAGTAGGAAAACAAACCTTAACCCAAACAATAAAAGAATGATTGAAAAAGAAGGAAAACCAGCACCTGTAGAAAGAAGACTGACAGAAACAGGAATACAGGCATCTGCCAAGCGTATCGTTTTTGCAAAAAAATAAGAAATCTTTCCTCCTTTCTTTTGTATATCGCCAAACCTTTCACCAAATTTGCAAGAGCGCATCATGCGCCTCTCAATTTATTGACTTCGGTTTCAATCAAAGCCTGTGTTTAACCAATCGAGGAGCTATATCATCCGTCTCATCTTTATTCTGGCGTTTTTTGTAATTCTGGCCCAGCTGTTCAACCTGCAGGTCGTTTCCAGCAAGTATCAGAAGCTGGCGCAGGAAAATGCCGTTTTCAAAAAGATCGTTTATCCCCCTCGCGGCATCATCTTCGACCGGAAGAACAAGCAGATGGTCAGCAATACCCTCATGTTCGACCTGATGGTTACCCCGGCAGAAGTGAAGAATGTCGATACCACCTATCTCTGCCAGTTACTGGAGATCGATACGGCAGAGTTCAAGCAGCGCATGCTTACGGCCGTGATCAAGAACGGGCGCTACCGGGCCTCGGCTTTTGAAAGCCTGCTGTCGCCCGAAAAGCATGCCCGCCTCGAAGAGAACCTCTGGCGCCTGGGTGCCGGCTTTTACCTGCAGGATCGCCCCGTGCGTACCTATCCCTTCAATGCCGGCGGCCATTTCATGGGATATATCGGCGAGGTCGATTCGGGCATCATCGCCCGCTCCGACGGCTTTTACCAGCCGGGC
>DATAHC010000292.1:0-8808 GCA_036263415.1 Flavisolibacter sp. | reverse complement strand
CTTTACAATGAACGACGTATTGCAATTAGGATGGACTTCTTAGTGTTGCTTTAGTACGGTTCCCGATTTTTCTGTACCGTTGGAAATTCCCAATTCGTCTTCCAGCACCAAACCGGCACTTTGCGTAGCTGGCACATCACTTTTTCTCAAAGGAATTTCCGGAAGAAAAAATACGACCACCAGCGCAATTGCCATCAAAAAGGCGCCCACCAGAAAAATATTCGCTGTACTTGCACTGAAAGCGATTCGGGAAAGGCCTAGAAAATGCGTAAAATCGGATAATGCGGTAACCCGATCGCCTGGGGGTAACTGATTAATAGATTCTTTGATTTGAATTTGATTCTGGGGATTCAATATACTCTGAATCATACTGCCTTCATGCTGTCCTGCCTCAGGGTATAAATGGCTCCACCTGGTAATAAATGCTTCCTGGCTTAAGGCATGCATTTTCTCAGATAAACGGCTGTTCATAATTCCGCCCAGAATAGCGGTACCAACCGTACCTCCTATACTTCTGAATAATTGCGTTCCTGCCGTTACTTCACCCAAACGCTCTTTTCCGAAAGCACTCTGTACAGCTAAAGTAAAAATGGGCATCGTGGAACCCAGGCCAAAACCTAATACTATCATTCTAAAGATCAGCATCGGGTTACGGGTCGTTTCATCAATCGTAGAGAAAAGAAATAGAGCCAGAACCGTTATGGCGGTTCCGGTAATAGCCAGCATTTTGTATTTCCCGGTTCTTGAAATGATTTGTCCGCTTATGGCAGAAGACGTTACGAGGGCGAGCATCATAGGTGTCAGTACAAGTCCGGCATGAGTAGCCGACCCTCCTATCACTCCCTGGGAAAATAAGGGTATATAAATGATCGCTCCAAACATGCCCATTGCTGTCAGGAACATGGCAAAAACGGAAACAAGGAAAACTTTATTTTGGAAAAGATTCAGGGATAGTATAGGGTTCTGAGCCTTCTTTTCGGTTCTGATGAAAAGAAGTATGGATACGAATGATATGATGATGAAGAGTGCTATCTGCCAGGAAGCCCAGGGATACAGGCTTCCTCCCCAGACCAGGGACAGTAAAAGAGGAACCAGGGCAGTAATTAAAAGGAAGGCTCCTGCAAAATCTATATTTCGGTCCTTATCGTGTCTGGCAATCTTTGGCAGGGCAGCTGAAAGTACCAGGATGGCGATGATTCCTAAAGGAATATTTACATAAAATACCCAGCGCCAGGAAACATGATCGGTTATCCAACCGCCTAAAAGGGGTCCTCCAATACTGCTCAAGCCAAATACCCCTCCTATCAGCCCCTGATATTTACCCCTTTCCGCCGGTGGAAATACATCTCCGATAATGGCAAAGGAATTTACCATCATGGCTCCTCCCCCGATACCCTGAATAGCTCTGAATAGGATCAATTGATTCATGCTACCTGAAATACCACAGAGGATGGACCCGCCCATAAAAAGCAGGATCCCGAGTATGTAAAGATTCCTCCTGCCAAACATGTCTGAAAGCTTGCCATATATAGGAACGGTTACGGTGGAGCCTAACATATAGGCCGTAAAGACCCAGGATATATGTTCCAGTCCATGCAACTCATGGACAATGGTAGGCATTGCTGTAGAAACGATAGTTTGATCCAGTGATGATAAAAGCATAGCAAGGATCACTCCTGCCAGTACCATCCGCTTATTCCTTTGATTCATGGTTTGACTGTTGTCCTTAGTCTACAAAAACCATGGCGTCTCAGAAGGAAGAAGGAAGTATGCGCCTATCCATACTATTGTTGCAGCAATTCCTCAATTTCGGCAGTGAATTTCTTTCTGTACGTATCGAAATAAGAGCCGGTACCGGGACCTACAAAGCCGGTATCGATCTTTCGAACGATCCCATCTTTACCGATGATGATGGTAGTAGGAAACATTTTTATGGGAGTAAGCTGTGGCAAGGTCTTTTCCGTCCGCAGGCTGTCATTAACAGTTACATCAGTGATCAGCATAGGGTATTGTACCTGAAACTTATCCTTGAATTTCAATAAGCTTTTGACCGAGCGCTCTTTGTTCAGGGTCAGCTCATAGGCCAATGATACTATCTCCAGGCCTTTGCTTTTATATCGATTGTAAAAATCACTCAGAAAAGCAGTTTCATCCATGCAATTGGGACACCAGGAACCCATGATCTGAACAATAACAACTTTATCTTTAAATCTGCGGTCATTGGATCGTACGGTATCGCCTGAAAGATCAGGAAAGGCAAAGCTGATCCTTTCCTCTCCTTTTCTCAAATAAACCGCAGAGGCGTTTTCCGGCATTCTGGCCCCTGCATCCTTTTTAGCAAACCAGCTTTCCTTATAAACCAGACCCGAATAAAATTTTCCATCTTTGATTCCTCCTTTACCTGCTTTTCCGGTAAACAGGAAAGCATGGCCTCCGTCAAACGTATATAATTGGAAAGAATCGGCATTCACGGAACCTCCGAGATATCTGTAATCACCGGTTGTCGTCAGAAACGTACCGGTAAGAAGATCACCCTTCTGTATAAATTCGCCTATAGCCGGATTGCTTTTACCATCAGCGCCTGTAAAAACGACCGCCCATTTACCGTTTATTTGAACCTTGGCAGTAGCTTTTTTAGTCCCTGTATTCGGTTCGGCTGAAAAGGCCATGATCTGATCGGATTGGCTTCCTCCTTTTACCCACCTTCCCTTAAAACTATTTCCAATTCTCTTGATCATGAAATACGACTCGAACAGAGGCATACTTACCCTTACAGAATCTCCTATTGCTTCAAATTTATCGACTCGAATGTGTTCTTTGCCGTTATTGATATTCCAGAAATAGGAACCGGTTTGAGAAAGCGGGGCCGTGAATTGGAAGGGTATTTCAATTCCATCTGGCCTGATTAAATGTGCTATATACAGAACTTCTCTGCTCTGCGAATATCCGGAGAGCTGATACAGGAAGCAGATGCTTAGTAAGAAAAATTTGCGTTTCATAGTGTACTTCTTCGTTCAAACACGTTTTCTCAGATTGTCAAGCATGTCCCTGGTCATACTCTTCAAATCAAACTCCGGTTTCCATCCCCAATCGGCTCGTGCTACCGTATCATCTATACTTTGTGGCCAGCTGTCGGCAATCTGCTGCCGGTAATCGGGTTTATAACTGATCTCAAATTCAGGAATATGTTCCTGGATGGCACCTCCAATCTCTTCCGGTGAAAAGCTCATACCTGAAATGTTATAGGAGGTCCGGGTCTTGATTTTTTCCCTGGGTGCTTCCATCAACTCGATGGTGGCCCGGATTGCATCAGGCATATACATCATAGGCAGATAGGTGTCTTTTTCCAGGAAACATTGGTATTCGCTGTGCTCAAGGGCTTCATGAAAGATTTCGACTGCATAATCTGTTGTTCCTCCCCCTGGAGCTGATTTGTAGGAAATCAATCCCGGATAACGCAGGCTTCTGATGTCTACATCGAATTTGCTGTGGAAATAATGACACCAGAATTCACCGGCGTATTTACTGATACCGTAAACCGTTGTCGGTTCTATGATGGTTTTCTGCGGGCAGTTTACTTTAGGTGAAGTGGGCCCGAAAACAGCAATGCTGCTGGGCCAGTAAACCTTTGTCAGCTTTTCTTCACGGGCAATGTCTAAAACGTTAAGCAATCCTTGCATATTAAGATGCCAGGCAAGATTGGGGTTTTTCTCACCTGTTGCGGAAAGTATGGCAGCCAATAGGTAAATCTGCGTCACTCCCTGCCGGATCACTTGTACATGCAGCATTTCTTTATTCATCACATCCAGACTTACATAAGGTCCGGTTCCCTGCAGTAAGGGATTCTGCTCCCGCAGATCGGAGGCAATGACATTCGATTCGCCGTACAGCTTACGCAAGGCCAGGGTCAATTCTACACCGATCTGACCGGAGGCTCCGATTACCAGGATTTTCTCTTTATTCATAAAGCAATAAAGTTGCAAATGTACAATCCGTCTACTATCAAAGCCTTACTGTCGTAATAAAGAGATAAAACTATAAACTCTCCTACCTTTGCGCCCATGAATCCATTTTTAGAATCCTTATTTCAAAACCAGAAGTACCGCAAAGACCGTTTTTTTCTTATTGCAGGGCCTTGTGTGGTAGAAAGTGAATCACTTGTAGATGAAGTGGCAGGCAAAGTTGCAGAAATAGCGAAAAGGCTGGAATTGCCACTGGTATTCAAAGCCTCTTATAGGAAAGCCAACCGTACCAGCGCCTCTTCCTTCACTGGCATGGGAGATATCCCCGGACTGGAGATTATTCAAAAAGCAGGATCAAAATATAAACTACCTGTAACAACCGATATACACTCAGAAGCAGATGCACAGCTGGCTGCCGGTTATGTGGATATTTTGCAGATTCCGGCATTCCTTTGCAGACAGACCGAATTACTGTTGGCAGCAGGCCGGACAGGCAAGATTGTAAATGTAAAAAAGGGCCAGTTTGTGAATGGCGAATCCATGAAATTCGCTGTTGAAAAGATAAAAAACGTAGGAAATGACAAAGTTCTTCTTACGGAAAGAGGCACCACTTTCGGTTATCAGGACCTGGTGGTAGACTACCGTAATATTCCTGCCATGCAGCAAACGGGAGCTCCTGTTATTATGGACTGTACGCATAGCCTGCAACAGCCTAATCAAACAAGTGGCGTTACGGGCGGTAACCCACAGCTTATTGAAACGATTGCCAAAGCGGCGATCGCAGCAGGTGCTGACGGATTATTCATCGAAACGCACCCGGATCCTTCATGTGCAAAAAGCGATGGTGCTAATATGCTGCGCCTGGATCTATTAGAAAAATTACTAATAAAATTAATTAGGATTAGAGAGGCGGTAATTTGATTACTGGATGACTGTAGAATGACATATTCCTGCGTGAAATTGATTTAATTCACAGATCAGGAGGCTAAAGAAATCACTTATAAAAATGTGTAGCAACTACACAGTTGTTACAAAACCTTATTTTTGATGTTTGTTGAAAGAGATTAATATTTTTAATCTGACCGAAATTACAATCTGAATGGAAAAAAAAGTGAGCCGCATTGGTGTACTAACCTCTGGTGGCGATTCACCCGGAATGAATGCAGCCATACGGGCAGTTGTTCGAACCGGGATCTACAATGGACTTGAGGTTTATGGTATCATGCGTGGATACCAGGGCTTGATCGAAGATGATATTTTCAAAATGGAAAGCCGGTCGGTCGCTAATATTATTCAGCGGGGCGGTACCATTCTCAAAACGGCAAGATGCAAAATCTTCCATACCCCGGAAGGCAGAAAAAAAGCGTATGATATCCTTAAAGGAAGAGGTATTAATGGACTGGTTATCATTGGCGGGGATGGTTCTTTTAGGGGAGCAGTAGAATTCAGCAGGGAATACGACATACCCTGTATTGGTATCGCCGGAACCATCGATAAAGATATTCACGGTACTGATTTTACCATTGGTTTTGACACGGCTGTGAATACGGCAGTGGAAGCTATTGATAAAATCAGGGATACGGCAGATGCGCACGATCGTTTGTTTATCATTGAGGTCATGGGCAGGGATGCCGGCTATATTGCATTGCATAGTGGTATTGCAACTGGTGCCGAGAACATCCTGATACCGGAGCGTAAAACCGATATTGAAGATCTTATCAGTTCTTTACAGGAAAAGGAAAGAAGACAAAAACTGGTTAACCTGATCGTAGTGGCGGAAGGTGATGAATTCGGAGGTGCCAACGAGATCGCACGCATGGTAAAAGAAAGACTTCCGCAAACGGAAACCCGTGTTTGTATTTTAGGACATATCCAGCGGGGTGGCGCACCTACCTGCCTGGACCGCTTGATTGCCAGCAGAATGGGATACCACGCCGTGGAGAGCCTGATAGAAGGCAGACATAATGTATTCGTAGGCATCCTGAATAATAAAATGAATTATGTTCCACTCGAAAAAGTTCATAAAAAGAAAGGTATTATCAATGATGAATGGATGCGTATCGTCAAAATTTTAGCTTCATAATCTTATTAAAAATCAACCAGAACTACTCAAAACAAAGCAGCTATGTCAAAGAATGTAGACAAATACTTTCATAAGCAAATGGATAAAACGGCAGGCATCGAACATACGTATCATCGTACCAAGATCGTTGCCACGGTTGGTCCAGCTTGCGATACCTATGATAAATTACTGGAACTGGTAAAATGTGGCGTAAACGTATTCCGCCTGAACTTTTCTCATGGGGCGCATGACGATAAGGCCAGGATCATTGAGCACATCCGTAAGATTAATGATACGGAACCTTATAATATAGCTATTCTGGGAGACTTACAGGGCCCCAAACTACGGGTAGGAGAAATGGAGAATGGTGGCATCCAGATCACGCCTGGTGATATTTTGACATTTACAAATGAAAAGCTGGTCGGTACAAAAGAGCGGATTTATGTTTCGTATCCCAACCTCCATGCAGATGTTAAGATCGGCAACAAGATACTGATTGACGATGGAAAGCTGGAAGTCGAGGTAAGAGCGGTACTTCCCAATAATGATGTACAGGTGGAAGTGACCATGGGTGGCTTTTTATCCTCTAAAAAAGGCGTAAATCTTCCGGATACAAAAATTTCTCTTCCTGCTCTTACGGATAAAGATATTGTGGATCTCGAATTCATTATAGATCAACAGCTGGACTGGGTAGCTTTATCTTTTGTTAGAAGCGTGAAAGATCTGGTTCTTTTACGGTCAAAGCTTACGGCGCGCCAAAGCAAGACGAAGATCATTGCAAAAATTGAGAAGCCCGAAGCAATGAATAATATCCGCGATATCATTGTTGAAAGCGATGCGATCATGATTGCCCGTGGAGATCTGGGTGTGGAACTGCCGGTTGAACAGATTCCTCTGATTCAGCGGAATATCATCAGGAAGTGTATGCACAGGGCGAAGCCCGTAATTGTGGCAACACAAATGATGGAAAGTATGATCGATCGCAGTAAACCCAACCGTAGTGAGATCACTGATGTGGCCAATGCGGTAATGGAAGGTGCGGATGCCGTTATGCTAAGTGGCGAAACCGCTACCGGACAGCACCCGAAACTGGTGGTGGAAACCATGCGTAAGATCATCATGGAGGTGGAGCGTACCGAATATAATTACAGTCGCGAAGACACATTGACTCCGCAACCCCACTCTCCTTCCTTCTTAAGCGATGCGATCTGCTATAATGCCTGTAAGCTGGCCCATGATGTGCAGTCTGATGCATTGATAGGGATGACCCAAAGCGGTTATACGGCCTTCATGCTGAGCAGCTACCGTCCAAAATCACTACTCTATATTTTCACAAAAGAAAGATCCCTGGTGAATCAGCTCAGCCTGAGCTGGGGCGTAAGAGCATTCTTTTATGGTGAAGAAGACAGCCTGGATGATATAATATTCGACCAGATCAATATATTGAAAACAAGGGGATTTCTAAAATCAGGTGATGTGGTAGTAAGCACGGGCAGCACTCCGGTTAAGCTCCATCTTCCTACCAACGTTGTAAAGATTACAAAGGTCGACTAATAAATTCTTTCTTTCTAAACGCGAACCAGCAGGAATACGTATAGTTTCCGGCTCGGTTCGCGTTTGATTTTATAGAAACAAATCATTGCCAGTTTACCAGTATACACGCAGAGAGGATGTTTCCAATGATATGGTATCCGCAATCGATAAGGTGAAGGGCAAGCGGTTTCTTTACATACAAATATGAAATACTGATTCCACAAGCGGTAAAGCATACTCCTGTTAAGATCCCGATTTTTAATCCTGAAAGGATTTCAACCGGCTGTATTCTGAAGATTAAAATAGCGATTCCGGAATTCAGCAGGAACATCATTAGGAAACTGATCATCATAATACGTCCGGCGTCTTTTTTAGCGTTCGGGTCTTCCAGATCAATTTTTTGATACCGCACCCATTTTTTACCAAATAAAACCGTATACCATATCCCTCCTAACAGGAAATAAACGATTGAAGACAGAACGATGGACAACCAATTCAGATTTAAAAGTAGTTCCATATGAAAACTTGTTGTTTATATCTATAAAAGAACAGAAATCATGGCACTGCAAATAGCAATTACACGACATAGTTCTATTGAAATGCTAAAAATGTAGAAACTGCTTCTCGGAAATAGTACCGATTGGAATCGTTGCAGTCTTGATGACTTGTATAATTGAGGTATGAATTTGGTACGTACAATGACTATGAAGTTATCTTTTCATGGCGCCGCCAAAACGGTTACGGGCAGCAAACATCTGATAGAGTTAAAAAGCGGATATAAGGTTTTATTGGATTGCGGCCTTTTCCAGGGATTGGGACAGGAAACGGATACGTTAAATGAAGCGTTCGGATTTGATCCGGCAACCATCTCCTGCCTTATTTTGTCGCATGCACATATAGATCATTCGGGTTTGATACCCAAGCTCGTGAAAGAGGGTTTTACAGGAAAAATCTATTGCACTCCTGCAACGCGCGACCTTACAGAAATTCTTTTATACGACAGTGCTGAAATTCAAACCTATGAAGCAGATTACATCAATAAAAGAAGGGCTTCCAAAAACCTGTCGCCCTATGTGCCGCTCTATACCACTGAAGACGTTACGGTGTGCTTAACGCATTTCGAAACCGTTGAATATGATGACTGGACTGCCGTAACGGAAGAAGTATCGTTCCGGTTCACTAATGCGGGGCATTTGATTGGAAGTGCGGCGGTCACGCTTATCATAAATGATGATGGCGAAGAGACCACCC
>DATAHC010000291.1:0-11616 GCA_036263415.1 Flavisolibacter sp. | reverse complement strand
AGGATCTGGTACGCACAAGCTATCGTAAGAACAAACTGTTCCGTAGTTAGGACCGTCATTGCGAGGAGGAACGACGAAGCAATCCCCCGCACCTCCAGACTGCCCTACGCCAGAACAACACGCAGGAAAAGACCGTAGGAGAGTACGCTTTACTCATCACTCATCACTCATCTGCCAGCATGCCGCATCCTTCGTGCTGACTAGCTATGGAAAGCCTATAGAAGCCGTATCAGAAGCATGGAGACAGTAGGTAGGCAGCTAATCCTTATTGGCCAGATGGATCCAAAATAGTGACGCATATGTAAACGAGCGGACAAATCAAATCCCTTCTCTTTTCTACCTTGCCGTATTAAATTATTTGACCCTCATGAATACAATTGTACGCTGTGTCCTGGCACTGTGCCTGTTCGCGCTAACCGCCTGCCATAAGGATAAAACACCCGATCCGCCAACGGGAGGATCGGCCTCTTTAAGCCTGAGCCGGGCGGCGATCACCTTACCCTTTATATTCGACAATACTGCAAATGATACCACGATCACTGTAGGTGTGACGGCTTCCGCTACCTGGAAATTCGAAGTGGCCGCCACCGGTTCCGGCTGGCTCTCGGCAGAAAAGTTTACGGTCAACGGAAAGGACTCCCTGCGCCTCAATGTTAAGGGTAATGCCACTTCTGCGATGCGCTCTTCCAAGATAACCGTATCGCTGCAGGACGGATCCCATCCGGTCGATCTGGCTATCGAACAACTGCCCTTGCCGGTGGTAACCGTGAGCAGGCAGACATTGTCGATCGGCTCCCTGCCCGGCTTCTCCGACACCTTCACCATCGAGGCCAATGTTCCCTGGACGCTTACGGTGCCGGACGGCAACAGCTGGCTTTCCGCCGATAAAGCTTTGGGCCAGCCCGGAAAGACGATAGTAAAGCTGACCGTTGGCAATAACGCTCCTTCCCGCAAAGAGCTGAGCCTGAATGTCAACTTTGCCGATAAAAAGATACCGGTGCAATTGACACGCAACCCGGTGGCCAGCCAATTTAATATTGGAGGGAGTAGTGTTGACGAAATCAGGTCAATGATCAAAACTTCGGATGGAGGAAGCTTGCAGGTGGGTTCAACTTCTAGCAGGGATCAGGATATTTCTATGGGACATGGTTCAAAAGATATACTCGTAATTAAGTTTGATAACAAAGGAATAAGGCAATGGGTTAAAACATATGGGGGTTTGGAGGATGATATTGCCTTTTCCGTAACATCCAGTAGCGATGGGGGCTTTGTTATAACAGGATCCACTTCAAGCAGCGAATGGGACCCAGCTCATTTTCACGCAGGTAACGCCGATCTTTTGGTTTTTAAAATATCAGCTGATGGTAATCAACTTTGGTCCAGAGTGTTTGGTGGAAATGCCTCTGAAGCAGGTTATTCGGTCATTTCAACTACAGAAGGTGGCTTTTTAGTGGCCGGTGAAACTTCCAGTAGCACAGGTAGTGGAGATATTTGGTTCAATCATAATTCAGGTAATTCAGACGGATGGGTACTCAAGCTTAAAGCCGATGGTGATACTTCTTGGACACGATCTTTCGGGGGTTCTGCGTATGATGTATTCGAAAGCGTCATTGCTGCTACAGATGGAACCTATATACTGGGCGGTAGAACACGAAGTGATGATGGAGATGTAACAAACAATGGGCGGGGCTGGGATGGATGGCTGATTAAATTCAAAGATTTAATCACTCAGCAACCTGAAATAAAATGGTCTAAGAAATATGGTGGCAGTGTTGTAGACCGCATTCAGTCTTTAGCAGCTACTTCCAATGGCGGCTGTATTGCCGTAGGATATTCAAACAGTCAGGATGGAGATTTAACGGGCGCATTATTCTTTGGTACTAATGGCTGGATTTTAGGTATTGATGGCAGCGGAGCTACTTTGTTCAATAAAACGATTGGTGGGAATAAGGAGGATGAATTATACACCCTAATTCCAATGCCAGATGGTAATTATGCTGCCGCTGGCTATAGCTCTAGCATAGACGGAAATGTAAGTGAAGGAAATGGATCAGGAGATGCCTGGCTTGTTCTTATATCAAGTAATGGTAATCTAGTGCAGTCAGTAACATACGGAAGTACGAATGGTATTGATCAGTTTTATTCACTTGTCTTGCTGCCTGATGGCAGTTTATGGGCTGGCGGTGCAATAGAAGGAACTGGCGGAGATGTTGTCGGTTATTTTGATTCAAGAGATGCTTGGCTGGTAAAGCCAAGGTAGAAAAATATTCATTCAATAGAATTCATTCAAATCTAAACCAAGCCTTTACAATTTACTTTTTGCATAATCAGATACCATGAAAACAAGACTTCTTTTACTGTTTGCTATAGCATTGCTGTTCACTACAGCAGGCTGTAAGAAAGATAAGAATAAGGATCCGGAGCCTCCTGCAAACCAGTTGCCGGTGGCCCGTGCGGGTAGTGATCAAACCATCGAATTACCAAAAGATAGTGTGGTGCTCGATGGCTCGGCTTCCAATGATCCGGATGGACGCATTATCGAATATACCTGGAGGCAGGTATCCGGAAGGTCTGTAGGCTTTTTTGATCCGATCCATCCAACCGCGAAGGTGAAAGGCCTTACCGAGGGTATGTATGGATTTTCTCTGGAAATAAAGGATGACAAGGATTCCGTCAGCAGGGATACGGTTTTGATCAGCGTTATTCCCAGCCGCACCTTGATTCCCACTGCAAATGCCGGCCCGGATCAGACGGTTCAGCTGCCAACCAGAACGGCAACGCTGGATGGACATTTATCATCTGATCCACATGGAGGCACGATTGCTTCCTATGACTGGACGATCATCAGCGAGCCGTCCCCCGGAGCCAGTATATTGAATGCCCAATCCATTCAGCCTACCATTCGCGATCTTCTGACAGGTGTTTACCTGATACGGCTGGAAGTGAAGAACAATGCCGGAGCCACAGCGGCCGATACGGTGCAGATCAACGTGATAGCCCCTTTGACGAATACGCCTCCTGTGGCAAACGCCGGTTCAGATGTTTCAATAAAACTACCCTCAGAACTGACCTTTCTGGATGGAGGGGGTTCGAGAGACGTGGATGGTTCGATCGTTAAATATGAATGGACAAAGGTTTCCGGGGGAACCGTATTAATTGAAACTCCCAGCCAGGGGAGAACGCAGATTTCAGGATATAGTGAAGGTACCTATGTGTTCCGTCTTGAGGTTACCGATAACCAGGGCGCTACCGGAGCTGATACGGTAACATATACGATACTGCCGTCCACTGCAAATATTCCCCCGGATGCAAATGCCGGAGCAGATCAAACCGTTTCTGACGTAAATAAATTCATTAAGCTGGAAGGTATAGAGTCAATTGATCGGGGGGGAAGCCTTATCGCTACTCTATGGACGCAGGTTTCAGGACCGCCCGTTTCCATCAGCTTGTCGAATGAACTGATCGCCTATGTACAGAATCCAGTTCCCGGTAATTATACCTTCAGGCTGGAGGTTACCGATAATGAAGGCGCGAAAGCATCGGACGAAGTTTCGATTACAGTTACGGCACACAATGCACCACTTACCTATGATGCCATCGGATTTAATGATATCCAGGCATTACAGACTTCTTTTTCGAATACAGCAAATCTGGCCTGGACGCCTGCTGGGGTGAACCTGGTTCCCGGTTCCGTACTGTTATACAAAACGGAATTGGGCAATCTGGGAAAACTGAAAATAGCCGGTGTCTCCGATACCCAGGTAACATTTGATTGTATTACCTATAAAGCAGATGGCAGTATTCTTTTTCAGAAGTCAGGGGGGACCATCACTGTGGCAAGTGGATTAGGAGCCTATTTCAACTTGGATAGCGGACTACCTAATTCATCCAATGTCGATTTTTATGTGGATAAAGCTGCCTATTCTACTTTTACCACTATAGCCCCTATCAATGGAGGGAGCCTATTCTGGTACCGCTAGCGATGAAACATACAGCTTGTTGGTAAAATGATAGTACACTTCTGTGGACAGTCGATTGTTAACCGTGGACTCTCATCGGCATATGAGCAAATAAATTCATCGACCTATTGCCCCTTACCTTTGCGCGCATGAATGTGAAAGCAGCGATTTTTGATCTGGACGGCACGCTGGTAGACAATAATGCCTATCACCTGCAGTCCTGGATACAGTACCTGAAGCGCCTGAACCGCGAGATCTCGGAGGAAGAGTACAAGGCGAATGTGAATGGCCGCACCAATAAGGATGTGGTGGAATATATCTATGAGCGCAAGATGGACGATGCCGAGGCCATGACGTATGCGCATGAGAAAGAAGCGATCTACCGAGAGCTCTACGCCAGCGATATCAAGCCTGTGGCCGGACTGATCCCCCTGCTGCAGCAGCTGAAAGAGAAAGGCATCCGGATGGCCATTGCCACCTCGGGCATCCAGGTGAACATCGATTTTATGTTCGAGCATATACCCATCCGTGATTACTTCGAGGTGATCGTGAATTCCGCCCATATCAAAAAAGGCAAGCCCGACCCGGAAATCTATCTCAAAGCCGCTGAGCTGCTGAACGTGAAGCCTGAAGAATGCCTGGTGTTTGAAGATGCCGTGGTAGGCATCCGGTCCGGCAAGGCCGCCGGTATGAAAGTGATCGCCGTGCTGACCACGCATACGGCAGACGAACTGGCCGGTGCCGACCTGCTGGTGAAGGACTTTACAGAGCTGGAGGATTTTGAGGCGATAGCGGGAAAGCTATAGCGTGAAAGGTGAGAGGTGAAACGTGAAAGGTGTGAAAGGTGAAACGTAAATCGTCAATAGGTAATGTGAACTATACTAAAAACAGTCGTCTGTTATCACCACAACGCTGATAACGGACGACTGATATATACATTATATAGGCCAGCTAAGCTCATAGGAAGGCTGAAGTCTGCCGTCTGAAGTCTGATGGCTAATCAAAAATCAAATCCCAGTCCCACCTTGAACGAGCGGTTATACGCATCGAAGTTCTTATTGGCGTCCACCTTGGACAACCCGTGGTCGTAGCTGGCTGTAACGTTCAATCCGTTGGCAAAGCGGTAGCCGATACCGCCGGTCAGTGCGGCATCCACGCGATTGAACTGGCTGGTAGCATCCTTATGGCTGTTGAGCAGGTTAAAGCCCAGCACGCCAGCGGAGGAATGCAGGTCGGCATTCAGTAAATAGGAAACCTGGGGACCGGCGAAGACCTGGAAGCCACCGAAATTACCTTTCACCACTACCGGAAGATCGATATAGTTCGCGTTCAGCTGTGCCTTTGCGTTCGCCCCGAGGAACTCGGCGCCTTTCAGATTGAAATCACCCTGGAGGGCGTAACCCTTCTGCGTATAATATAAAGCAGGTTCAATGCTTACGTTATCGGAAACCGGAATGCCGGCATACACGCCGCCAAAGAATCCGGTATGCGTAGCGGTAGTGACCATGCCATTGGAATAATCGATGATGCCGTTCAGGCTTTTCACGGCATCGCCCTGCATGCCGGAGGACGTGATACCACCGCGAACGCCGAAGCGGGGTGTGGACTGGGCCATGGCGAAAGAGGATAGGGCGATGGCTGCTGCGAGTAAAAATTGTCTTTTCATATAGGCTGCGGGAATGTGGTTTTAGGCATTCCTTTTTCTGTGAAGGCGAAAGAAGCCTGTTGATTAATCGGCAGCCTGTAAGGTTGTGTTAAAGCCCCGCTGCGCAGTTTTATTTTGCCCGGAGCTAAGGGGGCTAAGGAGAATACATCTTTACGGGTATCGATCCTTTTCGTCAGTTATGCTGGCGTAGGTTGGAACACAAAGGCGCGAAGGGATTTGCCATCAGTTCCTTAGTGTACGTGTCTTTATGATAGCCTACTTTCTTTAGTTGCATCAGGGAGCGTCTGAAGGTGCCTGGGTTTTTAAGACACAAAGGGGCGCCTGCGGCACCATGAACAGCCTTCTACTTCAACAATTCCTTACGATAGTTCCTTCGTAGGTATTATCATCCTGATCCTACGGCTTGCTCTAAGGGAATCGAAAAGGCAGAATAAAAGAACGAATAAGATTGCATTAAATGTAAGTAGGCACCCGAAAGGAACTCCTGTGGTGTCGAGGCGGTCGCGCAGCGGCCCTTTGTGTCTTGTCCCTGGCTGTTCGTACGCCAGCGAAATAGAAAGAAGGTAAGAATGAAAAGTAAGGATGCGATAAAAGGAATGCTTCAAGTCCCTTCTTAGTGTCTTAGTGTTCCCTACGCCCATGCTAAAGCAGGGAAAGCTACTACCTAAAGCCAGTAATCTCTGTGTCTCTCCGTGCCGCAGTGGCTCCGTGGTTCAAAAGCACAACCGAAGACCGGCTTAGTATCGTACGTGAACAGAAGGCACTACAGCACAGAACAATCCTTACAGATGCCGTTGATCACCACCTGCACGTTCTGGGCCTGGTAGCCTTCCGGCAGGTTGATGGTAGGAGAAACGATATCGTCCAGGCAGATCGTCTTTTCGCAGTTGGAGCAGACGAAGTGCACATGATCGTCGTGGTGATGGCCTTCCGTGCAATCCTTGCACAGCGCATAGCGGATCGAGTTGTCGGAGGTAGGTATGGTATGAACGATGCCCTTCTCTACAAAGGTCTGCAGGGTGCGGTACACCGTAACGCGGTCGAATTTCTCCCCGGCCTTCTTTTCTATATCACCATGCGCCAGAGCATCGGCGCTGGCCAGGAAGAGCGATAATATTTTTTTGCGGCTGTCCGTAACGCTCAGGTGCTTGCGACGCAGGATATCATTGAGGCGGACCGTGATGCTTTTGTTTTCAGTGGTATTCATACGCTACTCTTTCAGGAGCCGGGCGATATCGGTCTCCATTTCTTTCATTTCAGACGGCCGGATGCCGTCATAGATCTTCATAACCTCGCCTTTCCGGTTTACTAAAGCTATGAATTGTGTGTGTAAAAAATCGTCTTTTATGTCCTTTACATAATTACCGGGGTCGTCGATATGATAGCTGTGGCGGGCGGCGGCATACAGGCTGTCCTTACGGCCGGTAAGGAAGACCCATTTACGGGTGTCCACCTTCATGGAGTCGGCATAGTGCTTCAGGGTGGCCACCGAATCGCGCTCCGGATCGCAGGTGTGCGACAGCACCAGGAAATCCGGCTCGCTCCGGAACTTTTCATAGACCGGCTTCAGGTTGTTATTCATTTTGGGGCACACGCCGCGGCAGGTGGTAAAGAAGAAATTCACTGCCGTCACCTTTCCGGCCAGATCCTTTTCAGTGACGTTACGGCCATCCTGGTCCACAAAGGCAAAAGGGCGTACGGTGCTGATCGGATGCAGCTTCGGCTTTGAAAATTCAGGAATGGCGTAGGTCAGTCCGAAAAAGAAGCCCACTACCAATACAAGGAAGAAAACGGTGAGGATAAGGCGTTGCCGGGTCATGCTGTAGAAATTCTTTGCAAAGGTAACACCGGAGCAGGGGCATGGTTGGAGATTAACAGGATTTTTGACGGTATGGTGCGTTTTTACCAGGCCGGGAGCCACTGAAGTTTCCTGAATGTATTTCTACGATTCTGTACATCCCTTGACATTTCCAGAACGGAAGCCTTTGTAATATCACCGATCCAAATCCCGATTTATGAAAACGATCCGTTATCCCAAAACCCTGCTCGGCTGCTTTCTACTGACACTGCTGGCGGGTAGTTTTAGCCTGTACCGCTTTAACCAGCCTTCTCCAACCCTGCCCCGGCAGGCCGTTAAGAGCAGAGCTGCAACAGGAAAGACCCTGACAGGCGGATCGTTGGATTCAGCGCTGATCCGACAGGTCACGAATGCACTGGATCGCCAGCTTTTTGCTTTCCGGCCGATTACGGCGAACCGGTTTGCCATTACGAATGAAGCCCTATCCCTGAAGGGCAGTGTTACCGGAACAGGCATCAGCCTGAACGAGTTGGAGGCAAACGGACCGGACGATCGTTTTCAGACCCGTCTTACCCTTAAAGCGATTTCTGTCGGTAGCCATGCGCTGGCGGCTTCCCGGGTTGCCAAACCGGTGTCTATCAGCAGCGATACCCTTCAATTCCGTCATACCGGTTTTACCGTGGAATACGTTCATAACCGGAAAGGACTCCGTCAGAATTTTATCATAGAGCGCCTGCCGGAGGGTGTCAGCGATCATCAGCTCCAGATCCGGATGGCCGTTTCAGGCGATCTGCAGCTGCAGCAGCAGGGCGCCAATGATTTCCTGCTGAAGGGCAGCGGTACAACTGCCGGAAGGGTATTGCGCTATCATGATCTCAGGGCCTGGGATGCCACCGGAAAGGCACTGACCGCCACGATGGAGGCGCAAGGGCAGGAGTTGGTGATCCGGGCCGACCTGTCGGCTGCAGCCTATCCCGTTACCATCGATCCGATCCTAACCGGCGTGGCCGACCAGACCAGTTTCGGCGGACAGGCTTCAGCCTTAATGGGATATAGTGTAGCTCCTGCGGGTGATGTGGATGGGGATGGTTATGGAGATGTGATCGTCGGGGTACGGGGTTATAACTCCGATCAGGGAGCTGCTTTCCTGTATAAAGGAAGCCCGAATGGCCTGCTGACCGGTTCAGCCATTCAGCTCTTCATGCCCGCCGGCCTGGGCACCTCCGTATGGTTCGGAGCTTCGGTCTCTTCTGCCGGCGATGTGAACGGAGATGGGTACAGTGATCTAATTATAGGAGCACCGCGTGTAGGCACCAATGCCGGTATTACCGGTCCGGGTGCCATTTTCATTTATTATGGAAGTCCCGCTTTCTCAGCTGCTACGGCGCCGGCTACCACGATCATTCAACCGGCCAGCCAGAACGGTTCTTTTTTTGGCGTACGGGTAGCACTGGCCGGTGACCTCAATGGTGATGGCTTTAGTGATGTGGCCGTAGGCGCCAATACGTATTTCAATGCAGGGAACCGCGAAGGCGGCGTATTTGTCTATTACGGTACCGCTGCAGGAATATCCAATGCCACGCCTTTTACGGTATTAACGGAGGGGCAAACGGATGCGGAATTCGGATGGGCCGTGGCTTCAGCCGGAGATGTGGATGGCGACGGACTGGACGACCTGGTTGTAGGTGCGCATCGATGGGACAATGGATTGCTGGACGAAGGACGCCTTTTCCTGTATTATGGCGATGCGGCAAACCCACTGACCGCGCGGCCGCGCTTAAGCATCCGTAGTGCCGATCCGCAGCAGAGTGCTGATTTTGCGAATAGCGTAGCTGGTGCCGGGGATGTGGACGGTGATGGGTACAGCGATGTCATTGCCGGTGCCTACCTGTTTGATATTCGTGACCCCTTTACCAATGCTCTGCAGATCCAGGATGCGGGCGCTTTTTACCTGTATCGGGGAGGTCCTGGTGGCCTTAGCACGGTGCCCTCACTGAAGAAATATGGAACACAAAACTTCGGAGAACTGGGCTGGGCATTAGCCAGTGCCGGTGATGTGGACCAGGATGGCTATGCCGATGTAGCCGTAGCGGAATACGAGCGCGATCAGACGCCACCCAAGGTTTTAGGTAACGGAAAAGTCCACATTTTCAATGGAAGTGCGGCCGGCCTTTCTGCCGTTCCTTCGCAGGTTCTTACCAATGGCGCTGCCCTCAGCAATTATGGTTATTCCCTTTCCTCAGCCGGCGATGTCAATGGTGATGGCATCAGCGACCTGCTGGTTGGCAGCCCTAATTTTACCAATACACTCAACCAGGAAGGCAGCTGGAATCTCTATTATGGACAGGGCCCTGGTTTTACCCCTGTGGCTGCCCAGGAAATTCACCGGCTGGAAGGCCTGTCCAACCTGGGCTACTGCGTAGCTTCTGCGCAGGACCTCAATAATGACGGTTATACCGACCTCATTGCCGGTGCGCCCGGCTATAACAGCAACCGGGGACGGGCTTATATCTTCTTCGGCAAAAAAGGCGGCTTCACCACCCAGGCGGCACCTGCTTCTCCGGCAGCAGCTACAGTGCCGGACATAATATTACCTGGCCCTGCAGGAGTCAACTCCTTTTTCGGGGCTTCCGTGGCCTCCGGTGGCGATGTGGATGGAAACGGCTACCCGGATATCCTGGTAGGTGCCTATGGCTACCTCGGTACCGGAGCCGTATTTGTTTACTATAATTACAATACCGGTTTGGATATCGCCAATCCGCAGATCCTGACCCAGGCGCAGGCAGGGGCGCAGTTCGGCTTCAGCGTGGCTTCCGCCGGAGACATGAACTCCGATGGCGTGAGCGATATCGTGATCGGGGCACCAGGGACCGATTTCAGCTTTACGGATGAAGGCAGCGCCCATATCTTTTTCGGAAAGGCGGCTGCTCCCTTGGCGGCTGTGCGGGACGTGCAGCTCTATGGAGGCGCTAACAGCGCCTTTATGGGCAGAAGCGTAACCGGTATCGGGGATTTTGATGGGGACGGTTATTCCGATGTAGCTGTAGGAACGCCCGGGTTCGCCGCCAACAGCGGTTCAGTTTCCGTTGTGTTTGGCGACCCATCCGGTACAGGACCTACCGTCAGCTTTCAGCGCCTGCTGGCCAGCATCCAGTTCGGCTCTACCGTAGCTGCTGCGGGTGATATTGATGGTAACGGACTGGGCGATTTCATGGTAACGGAACCCAACTTCAGCTCGGGCAGTTCCAACCAGGGAGCTGTGGCGATTTATTACGGCAATGCCGCCCGTACCATCAGCAGCGGAAACCCTCCCGCAGAGCTGCTGGGCGGAAGCCTGAACGGTCAGGTAGGCCTGGGCAACAGCTGCGCTTCAGCTACCGATGTAAATGGGGACGGGTATTCCGACATCCTGGTCGGGGCCCGTAACTTTTCCCTGCCTTCGGGCGACAAGGGTATTGTGCGGCTGTATTATGGCGGACCGACGGGCATTTCACCGGTGATCACGAATATCCTGACACCCGCGCAGAATAACAGCTGGTTCGGCACTTCCGTGGCCACCATCGGTGATGTGAATGGCGATGGTTATGGTGACTTTGTAATAGGAGCGCCTGACTGGACCTTCAGCGCTCCTTCTCCTGCCAGCACCACGGCGGGCAATATTTTCGTGTACTACGGCGGCGACCGAAAGGCCGTGCAAACCCGCAACCTGCGCCTGTATGACAGCGACCTGTCCGGCCCGATCGAAAACCTCAATATAGTGGATCCCTATTATCAGCTTACAGCCTATGGCAGAAGCTTCCTGGGTAGAAATTCGATGAAACTGGCCTGGGAAACACAACCGAACGGGCTGGGATTCGCAGTCCGTGGCGGCACCATCAGCCGTTCGGCCCTGCTGACCGGTGAAAGCACCACCTATACGTTGGGAACGCTTGCCGGCGCCGGCCTCACGGGTAAAGTAACCAAGCGGCCCAATGCCGCCATTACCAATAAGGTAAGGGCCCGGATCAAATTCAATCCGGCGCGTGCCATCACCGGCTATATTTACGGGCCTATCCAATACCTTCCGGAATACGTTACGGGCCAGTCGGGCAGCAGTAACCAGGCCAATGTACACCTGAAGAATATTTCCCTTCCCATCCGCCTTGTATCCTTTACCGGTACGCTAAAAGACTGCAGGGAAGCTACCCTGGAAT
>DATAHC010000290.1:0-3233 GCA_036263415.1 Flavisolibacter sp. | reverse complement strand
GTAGTGGATGGTTTTTTTAGGAACGGATCAACGGGTTGGTTTTTAAAAGGATCGGATGGATTGGGTTCTTCTGGACTGGACGGATGGTTTTCGAAAGGATTGGAAAAAAAGAAAAAAAGAAGTTGACCGATATTGGATTTGTTTGGTTTTTCTGGACTCGGATTTTAAAAAAACTTACTGGACGGTTTTTCTGGACTTTGGATAGGATTGATGTTGTATCAATCAACTTCTGACACAAAACTACAGCCTGGCACTCTACCAAACAATCGCAGTAATGCCCTAATTTCTGGCTATGGTATTTACTTAGAGGTGCGTAGATGAACGAAAAGGGGGATGGGAAAACTACGATTCAGGAGAAGAAAGGGCAAAAAAAAGGCTGGATAGAAATCCTGCCTCGTGTAAAATCCAATATCCTATGAAAAACCGATGCGAAGCTAACTTAATAAATTGAAATTCAAAGAATAACTTCCGGAATTAGAAAAATATTTTTCGATGCTGAGGGCCGGCAGCATTGCCTTCCCATAATTCCGGCAAGCTCATCTGGCATAAGATTTTCATGAGTCCGCTTTCTTAAAGCTGATAGACTGATATGACAAATGGAACCATGATCCAGCTCTTCCACTGGTATACGCCCGAGGATGGAAGCTGGTGGAACTACACAAAAGAACAGGCCGCTTATCTTTCCTCATTGGGTATTACGGCTGCCTGGCTGCCTCCTGCCAGTAAGGCTACGGCAGGCGGGTACAGTGTAGGATATGATGTTTATGACTTATACGATCTGGGTGAATTCGACCAGAAAGGGATTGTGCGTACCCGCTATGGTACCAAAGAGGAGCTTTTAGGCGCGGTTAAAGCATTGAAGGCATCCGGAATCCAGGTAATTGCCGATATCGTGTTGAATCATAAAGGGGGTGGGGATGAAACGGAAACCATTACGGCGGTAAAGGTGAATCCGGAGAACCGGACCGAGGTCATTTCCGATCCTTTCGAAATTGAGGCTTTCACGCGCTTCACCTTCCCGGGACGTAAGGAGCAGTACTCCGATTTCAAATGGGACCATCAATGCTTCAGCGGGGTGGACTTTGACAAGCGCACGGGCGAAACGGCTATTTATAATATCCTGCAGGAATGGGGTGATGACTGGGAGGAAATGATCGACGATGAAAAGGGGAATTATGATTACCTCATGTTCAACGACGTGGAATTCCGTAATCCTGCCGTTCGGGAAGAACTGTTGCGCTGGGGCTTGTGGTTTTATGAAACGATAGGATTTGACGGCGTACGGCTGGATGCGGTGAAGCATATTTCGCCACGCTTCTATAATGAATGGCTGGTACAGCTCAGAAAGCTTACCGGCAGGGAATTGTTTGCCGTGGGCGAATATTGGGCTCCCGGAAACCTGGAACTGCTGCTGCGCTACCTGGAGGCTACAGAAGGAAATATGAGCCTTTTCGATTCAGCCCTGCACCATAACCTGCACAGGGCCAGCCGTCAGGGCAATAACTTCGATCTCAGTAGCATCCTGGGCGATTCACTGGTGCAGGCCGTGCCCGCTAAGGCGGTTACCGTGGTAGAGAACCACGATACGCAACCCCTGCAGGCCCTGGAGGCTCCGGTGGAGCATTGGTTCAAGCCGTTGGCGTATGCCCTTATTCTGCTGCGGCAGGAAGGCTACCCTTGTGTATTCTATCCCGATCTGTATGGCGCGCATTATCGTGATACGGGCAGCGATGGGCAGGAATATGAGATTTTCCTCAATAAGGTAGCGGAACTGGAAACACTGTTAAAAGCCAGGCGGGATCATGCTTATGGAATTCAACGCGATTATTTCGATCACCCGAATTGTATTGGCTGGACCCGTGAGGGAGATGAGGACCATACCGGATGTGCAGTAGTGCTTAGTAACGGGGAAGCGGGTAATAAATTCATGGAAGTCGGGAAGCGCTATGCGGGTAAAGCATTTGTAGATCTGTTACAACACCAGCAGGCAGTGGTAAAGATTGATGAGAATGGATGGGCGGAGTTTTTGGTGAACCCGGGATCCGTTAGCGTATGGGTAGAGAAACAGGAGGTAAAAAACGATCGGAAAGCTTCTGAAAAGAAAAGGGCCAGGTAGAAACCTTAGCCCGTTTTTTAATCCGTACCCTATGAAAACTGGTTACAATGTACAGAATCCTTTTAATAAGTATCAAATATTTTTTTAAAAATAGTAACAGACAGGTATAGGTGTAGATAGGAGGAAGCAGCTTACCGCTTCTGATAAGACTATAAGATTGATTGTCAGAAACAAGCATGGATGAGCTGTTTAAATAAGAGAGCCTATAGCCGCGTCCGGTTAAAAAATACGAAAACTATTAACGTACGGCCTTGACGCAGAACCTATCTTTGAACCTACCCATGGCAAGCAACCGTATTATACTCTATGCAGAAGACGACCTGGACGACCTGCATGTATTTGAAATGGCATTCGAAAAATATCCGGACATCAGTATTATCCACTATCCGGATGGAAACGGAGTGCTCAGCTACCTGCGTTCCTGCCCGGATCAGGGAGCGTACCCCTGCCTTATTGTACTGGATATGAACATGCCGGGTATGGATGGCCGTACTACGCTTAAAGAGATCAAGGCAGACCGGCGGTTCAATGCAATTCCGGTTCTGTTGTTCACCACCTCCAGCAGCGAGATCGACAGAAGGTTTGCCCTGCAGTACAATGCCGACTTTATTACCAAACCGATCCATTTTGAACAGCAGGAATTGCTGGCCGATAAGCTGGCTGTTTTGTGCAGTTTCGATCAGAAGATCATGCAACGCTGACCACCACGGGTAAATACATGAAGCAGCAGCTCGCTCACATAGCACTGGTAGTGAAAGATTACGACGAAGCCATTCGCTTCTACACCGAAAAATTGCATTTTATAGTAAGGGAAGACACCCGGTTATCAGAAACCAAACGATGGGTGCTGGTTAGTCCTCCGGGCGATGGCAGCTGCAGCCTCTTGCTGGCTAAGGCGGTTGGTGAAGAACAGGAAAGCCGGATTGGTAATCAAACCGGTGGACGTGTATTCCTCTTCTTATATACCGATGATTTTGAAAGGGATTACCAGAATCTGTTGGACCACCACATAACAATTGTCCGGCAGCCGGTAACGGAGCCCTATGGCAGGGTAGCGGTGTTCAGTGATCTGTATGGTAATCTTTGGGACCTTATACAACCTACCTGAGTGACTTAT
>DATAHC010000289.1:0-10752 GCA_036263415.1 Flavisolibacter sp. | reverse complement strand
GTCATCGTCAACTACTATAATAAAAGGCTTGTCCTGATCCATGTAAGATTATTTGCAAATGGTTATTCTGTAGGAATCGATTGGAGGAGTGGTACAAATTAAGGTATTTTTTCTTATATCCCACTGAATGAAAGAAAACCTATGAACCATATCCAGGCAACTTATCAGCGCGCCTGAACGTAATTAATCAGTAGGCTCCGAACTTTTTACAGGTTCTTCTGTTTTCATAAAAGCAAAGTAACTGGTATGACCCAAACCGAAGGTATTGTTAATTCGAACAGTTGTCGCCCTTCTCTACTCATGGAGGTGAAGATGTTTTCGCATCATGATTTGAAAGAAGCGGAAAAGCAGATCTCTCAATGGCTTCAGAAAAATCCGGTGCGGGTACAGCATATTACGCAATCGCAAAGTGAAAAAGGCGGGAGCTTTGTTTTTGTTCTATGTATTTTTTATAACCGGCTGGAAGAATGAAACAATCAGCTGTTCCCTTCATAAGAACGATAGCTTCCATTCTGAAAATGGCTTGCCGCAATTTCAGCAGGCCTGGACCAGGCCATCTCCAGGATATTCTTCAAAGCCTTCGTTAATGCATTGACCGTAACGGGCTTTTTAAAATATAAGCTGGCACCCAGTGCATAGGACTGATTGATATCCCGTGTATAATCTGAACTGCTGTACATAACCACTGGAATCTTCCTGAATTCTTCTCCGGATAAAATATCCTTCAGGCAATCGAACCCTGTTTTACGGGGCATGTTGATATCCAGAAAAATCAGATCAGGCTGCTGTTTGCGTAACCCCTCCAGCACACTATCGCAATCGCCTACGCAGGCAAACTGAAGGTTGGGATTGATCTCCTGCAAAGCCTGTTCGAAGACAAAACAGTCATCTGTATCGTCATCGATGAGTAATATCCGGTGTATAGGCGCTTGTATTACCTGCATACTTCAAAACTTGAACATTGGAAATGAAGTATAGTTTTAAGAGCTAACTTCTGTAATGTGGTGTAAAATTAAACCACGTCACCATATCCAGCCATTCTTTTGGGCGAAGTGCGTTGAAACCATGTTCAAGTCAACCTATTCCGGGTTCGATCCAATACATTAAAAGCCGTTTACCTGTCAGTCTTTACTCCTTGTTCATCAATTCCACCAGCTGCACTTTTTCCAATGCCTGCCTGGCAGGCCCTGTGAGCACCTCACCTTCCACCGAATAGCGGGCGCCGTGGCAGGGACAATCCCAGCTTTTTTCGGCACTGTTCCAACCCACCACGCATTTGGCGTGGGTACAAACCGGATTGAGCGCATGGATCATTCCGGATTCATCCTTGTAGATCGCCAGCATGTCTCCTTCATATTTTACCAGTTTGGCCTCCCCCGGTGCCAGGCCGGAAAGTTCCTTCAACTTTTCAGCATGAATGCGTTTGCCAACGAATTGCGCCACTACATCGGCATTCTCTTTAACAAAATTCATAAATCCGGCAACGGGTTTGATCCTTCCCGGGTCGAAGAGCTTGCCGAAACGGCTTTCTCCTTTCAGGATCATTTCTGAAAGGGTTATGGCTGCAATATGGCTATAGGTCATTCCATTCCCGCCAAATCCGGTTGCCACCATTACGTTGTGAGGGTTACCCGGGAGCTGGCCGATGTAGGCCAGTCCATCAGCAGGCTCAAAATATTGCGATGACCATTTAAAGGCAACGGTATCCACCTGATAATACGTGCGCACATGAGCTTCCAGTCTTGTCAGGCAGGCTTCGGTATTTTCTTCGTGGGCCGTTTTATGGTCTTCCCCTCCCACGATCAGGTATTTCTGCCCGTCCACTTCCTGTGTTCTGTAATAGTGGTAGGGATCATATAGATCATACGCCAACTGTCCGGGATAGCTGTCATCTTTCAGGGTGACAGCCATTGCGTAACTACGGTAGGGAGCACATCGGAAATGAAGCAGGTTGATTCCCGGAGGTATATGGGTTGCCCAGATCAGGTATTGCGCCTTCACTAAACCTTTAGACGTTTCGATGTCCAGCCATTTATCGCTTTCAAATTTTAAAACGCTGCAGTGCTGTACAATCACGCCACCGGCTTCCTCAAAAGCTTTTGCCAGGGCGTATACATATTTCGATGCGTGAACCTGGGCCTGGTCGTGCAGCACCATTGCCTTTTCAAATTCTACGGGAACAGGAATACGATCGATATAAGCAGCCGATACCCCTACTCTTCTCGCTGCTTCATACATCTTCTCCAGCTCTTCCGTTTGCTTTTTATCTCGTGAGTATACATAGGCATCTTTCTGGGCATAGCCACACTCAATATGGTAGTTTTCGATATTTGATTGATAAAGATTCAATGCCTCGACCGTTGCACCGGCAACCAGTCGGGCAGCATCTTCCCCAAAATCCTTTTCAATCTGATCATACGTGGTGTCCAGAAACGTATTGAGGTGCGCCGTTGTGCCTCCGGTTGTTCCATAACAAAGGTTGTGGGCTTCCACAATCAGGCATTTCTTTCCTGACTTCTGTAATTGCAGTCCCGTTGTTATGCCGGTTATCCCACCACCCGCAATCACTACATCAAACTCCTTCTGATTGATTACCTGCTCTTTGGAATCGTAGTCTTCCATTCCGGCCTGCCATAAACTTTTTGTTGCACCATCCCTGTTCATAATGATCGTTTTGAAAACAGGCAAAAAAATAATGCCGCGGTTGCGATCCAGGCTACTATGGCACACCCTGTGCAGCACTACCTATACCCTTAAATACCGGTACTATGAAAAAAGTATTTTTGCTCTTCCTTATTTACCTGGTCGTACTGATCCCATCAGTAAACGCCCAGCAACTTAGTTTGCAAAACCTGATTGGAAAATGGGAAGCTCCGGAAGGTGGCGGATTGGAAGTGATGGACAGTGCGCACATCTATCTTACCTATGGAACAGATAAAAAGCAGGTTGTCAGCTACTCGTTTGATTTTTCTAAAACGCCGGCATGGTTCGACTTTTCAGTAAAGGACAGTGCCACTACCATCCATATGAAGAGCCTGCTGCTTTTCAATACGGCAGATGAAGTTCAATGGCAGGTTTTTGAAGATGGTGTTCGGCCGGTACAATTCAGTACAGATAAAGGAGATGCCATTCTGATCCTTAAACGAAAGCGATGATCACCAGCGATCCTCTGCCGGTATATCCTCGTCTGGCCTGTGGTGCCTTTTGAATTCCTGCCGTGCCAGGTTACGTTCCAGGATCAGGTCTGTGATCAGTAAGTAAGCGGGCACCTCCGGGAATTCCTTTAGTTTCCTTCTGAGTAAGGATTCATCCACATCAATTCGATAGAGTAACTGTATCAGCCTGTTGAAGTCATGATCGATAAGATACGCGATACAGGATTCTACTATTGCCCTGCAGTCCGGAGCATCAGGTTCCAGCAAGGCATGCTCCATTCGGATGATTTGCAGGGAAGTCTGATCGTTCATAAAACAAATATCAGAACCTTATCCCTTTTATCAACCGCTAATCCTTCCTGATACAACATCCTACGAACAGCATCGTATTATTGCCTGCTAAAACCAACACACACGGAAATGAAGCTTTTTACCCTCTGCTTAGGATTACTGTTGCTTGTAATGAAAACGGAGGCCCAGGGAATTATAAAGGGCCGGCTGATGGATACGGCAGCCAAAGCACCCCTGGGACTGGCCACTGTTACGGTCTTCAAAGCCAGTGATACCACGCTTATCACCTACCGGCTGAGTAACCCTGAAGGAGAATTTAAGGTATCCGGTATCCCTCTGAATCTTTCCTGCCGCGTGGTGATCTCTTTCTCCGGCTATAATGCTTACCGGAAGGAATTCACGCTTATGAATGACAGCACGCTGGACATGGGCACCATCAACATGACCTTAAATTCCAGTGCGCTTGACGAAATACTGGTAGTGGCAGAAAGGCCTCCGGTAAGTGTTCGCCGAGATACGATCGAGTTCAATGCTTCTTCCTTCAAAACACTACCTACTGCTCTCGTGGAAGACCTGCTGAAGAAACTCCCCGGAGTGGAAGTAGACCAGGCCGGGAATATCATGGCCAATGGTAAACGCGTGAACCGTATTATGGTAGATGGAAAGGCCTTTTTTGGAGACGATCCCAAGATGGCCACCCGGAACCTGCCTGCCAATGTTATCGACAAGATACAGGTAACGGAAGATAAAGATGAGGCAAACCGAAACTCCGACGGCGATCTTACCAATGTAGGGCAGGTCATCAACCTGACCCTGAAGAAAGGGATCAAAAAAGGATGGTTTGGTAAGCTTTACGGAGGAGCCGGCACCAAAGACCGGTATGAACTGGGGGGCATTGCCAATATTTACCGGGATACCCTTCAGTTAAGCCTGCTCGCGTTCAGCAATAATATCAACCGCAGCGGCTTTTCGTTCAAGGAGGTTCAGGACCTGGGAGGTTTCAGCCGGAGTGGTTTCAATTCCCTGATGGTGATGAGCCGGAGCGGTCAGCAGGGCTTTGCCGTAAATGGTATATCCTTCGGCGGACTGGACGCCGGAATTTCCAGAACTACGGGTGCCGGCTTTAACCTCAACCATGCCCCCAATAAAAAGAAGTCCTTTTTCCTGCAGTACTTCTATGGCAACAATCATAATACGGTTGACCAGCTGAATAATGCACAGCAGTTCTTCCACGACACGATCGTGAACACGCTCACTACTACCAATACGCTACGGCTGGTAGATAATCATACGGTAAGCACCGGTGCCAACCTGAAGCCCGATAGTTTAACGGACATCAGCTTCAGAGCTTCTTATTCCTATGCTCATACAAATGAAAACGTGCAGGCGCTGATCAATGTGATGAATAATAAAACAGGAAGGATCAGTGATGGTGACGGTGATCAGTTCAATACCACCAGCCGGCACAATTATGATCATAATTTTTTCCTCACGAAGCGCTTCAGGGCTAAAAAAGGCCGCACCCTGAACGTTTACCAGTTCCTTACCTATAGCAAGAACCTGCAGAACTATATTACAGAATCCGATTATAATTACTATTACCCCCTTCTTCAGACTACCAGCTTCGATCAGCTGAGAAGGCAGGATATTCCTACTTTATCGGGACAGCTGCATGTGAATTTTGCGGAACCCCTATCCAAGAAGTTCACCCTGCGATTCAATAACCGGTATGAATATGTAAAAGATAACCAGGAGATCGGCATCTTCGACAAAGATGTCCTGAGTTCCAAATATGAGCAAATGAATATGGGACAGAGCAGCGGATTCGAGCGCATACAAAACCGCTTCACCTCCAATCTCTCCCTGTCCTATAAGATCAAAAAGATCACGATCACCGCCGGCGCCTCCGGCCTGTGGCAAACGATTCACAACAGCTTTCAGCGGATCAGTAATCCGATCAACCTGAACCTGTTCAATATACTTCCGGGGGTATCGTTTCAATGGAAGCAATTATCTGCCAATTACAGCCAGAATGTTACGGCACCTGCCATTGGATACCTGATCCCGGTTCCGGACAGTACCAATCCCTTTTATATCCGTTATGGCAATCCCTATCTGCGGCCTGCCAAACGGAGATCGCTCAACATCAATAATTATAATTTCTTCCAGGGAAGCGGAGCCAGTTATAATATTTATTTCAACGGAAGTATTACCGATGACGATGTGGTGATGAGCCGTACGGTAGCTGCCAATGGTGTTCAGACGGTAGTACCGGTCAATGCAGACGGCAGTATCAACTTTTATGCAGGCATTGGCTTCGGAAAGGAATTCAAGAATAAGCAGAAGTTCATTTTCAACTTCCGGGTGTCACCCAATTTCAATTTCGATCGCAGGAAGCTGATCGTAAACAATAATGTGAGCACAGCAACGACCATTGGTTACGGGCCTTCCATCAGCATGGGTCTGAACTGGAATGATATCGTGGAATTCCGGCCTTTATATAACCCCGGGATCAGCCGCACGACCTACACCGATCCCTTCTTCCGTAATATCAAAACGGTTACCCATTCGCTGGAAGGAGAATTGATCGTGCGTTTACCAAAGAAGCTGATCTGGGAAACCAATGTGGCTTACCGGTACAGCAACCAGGTGGCTCCGGGTCTGCCAAAAGAGAATATTCTCTGGAATGCGGCGGTCACACTGATGATGCTGAAGGGAGATGCCGGCCTGCTGAAGCTGAGCGTATTTGATATTCTTGACCGCAATAATGGTTTGTACCGCTATACAACCGGCAACCAGATCGTAGATCAGCAAACCAACGTGTTGCAGCGCTTTGCAGAACTTTCCTTTACCTACAACATCCGGAATATGGGAGCGCCTAAAAAGGTAGGCGGCAGAGACCGTATGTTCCTCTTTTAATAGGATGACAACAAATAAAAAAACCCGGTTACCCGACCGGGTTTTTTATTCAGAACTTTTCTATGGCACCCAGGCTGAATAAGGCGAAGTCGTATTTCGCCGGATCCGCAGGATCATACTTTTTCAGATTTTCGGTAAGCTCCAGTCCCGTGGTCCAGTCCACACTATTTCTGGTTATCAGCCCGAATCGTTTGGCCACACGGGCCACATGCACATCTATCGGGCAGACTAACTGCGCCGGTGAAATATGCAGCCAGATGCCAAAATCCACCCCCTTATGATCCCTGCGCACCATCCACCTCAGAAACATATTCAGCCGCTTGCAGGTGGAGTTCCTGTCAGGCGTGGCAATATGCTTTCGGGTTCGGGATGGCGCTTCCGGCAGGGAAAAGAAATAGGGGTGAAAGCCGGCCAAACCCTTCTCTATAGTCGGGTCACTCTTATCCATTCCCTTCGTGAATGCCGCTTCCAGGGAATCGTATGCTGAATAATGATAGTGGAAGAAGGAAATAAAATATAGCAGGTCAGTTGTATTGAATGTACGATGCCTGAAATCCAGTAATCGCTTTAGGTCCATATCAGTGGCATGCAGGCAGAAATCGTAAGGAGCCCGGTCCATCCGCTGCAGCAGCTCCTTGCATTTGTTAATGATGGTGGTCCGGTTGCCCCAGGCAAAAACAGCAGCGAAGAAACCCGCGATCTCGATATCCTGCTTCCGGGTAAACTGATGCGGAATAGAGATCGGATCGGCAGCAATAAATTCCGTTCGGTTATACTCCGCTACCTTCCGGTCAAGGAATTCCTTAAGCTGACGGGTATCTGGTACTGTTGTCAAGGTCTGGAATATATATCGGGCAAGAAAGTATTCAATCAGCTAATCAGCTAATTATCGAATCAGCTGATCAACCTATTGCCTGCTTCAGGTCATCGATCAGATCTTCCACGTCTTCAATGCCTACACTTAACCGGATCAGTGAATCGCTTAACCCATTCTTCAGTCGCTCTTCTCTTGGAATGGAAGCATGCGTCATACTGGCCGGGTGGTTGATCAGCGACTCTACGCCGCCCAGGCTTTCCGCCAGTGCAAATAAACGGGTAGAGGAAAGCACGCGTTTCGCCTCGTCCATGCTCTGGTCTTTCAACTCAAAACTCATCATACCACCAAAGTCGCGCATCTGCTTTCTCGCGATCGCATAATTCGGATGGTCTTCAAATCCGCACCAGTAAACCTTTCCTACTTTGGGATGCTGACGCAGGTAATGCGCGATCCGGGTGCCGTTCTCGCAATGCCGTTGCATGCGCACATGAAGGGTTTTGATCCCTCTCAATACGAGAAAGCAATCCTGTGGTCCGGGAACTGCCCCGCAGGATTTCTGAATAAAATAAAGCTGATCTCTCAGTTGCTGATCATTCATCACCAGGCAGCCCTGGATCACATCGCTGTGTCCTCCCAGGTACTTGGTAACAGAATGCATCACAATATCGGCTCCCAGGTCCAGGGGGTTTTGCAGATAAGGTGAAGCGAAGGTATTATCCACGCAGAGCAGCGCATTGGCTTCTTTGGCGATAGCGGCCACCGCAGCGATATCTGTTATATTCATCAGCGGATTCGTGGGGGTCTCGATCCAGATGAGTTTCGTATTTGCATTGATATAGGTGCGCAGGCTGGCCGCATCCTGCATATTCACATAATGGAACCGGATCCCGAACTTTTCAAAAACTTTGGTAAACAAGCGATACGTACCTCCATACATGTCATTACCACAGATCACTTCATCACCAGGCGACAAGAGTTTGATCACCGCATCCGTTGCGGCTACGCCGCTGCTGAAGGCGAGCCCGAATGCCCCGTTCTCGATCGTGGCGAATGCCGATTCGAGGGCTGTACGCGTCGGATTCTGGCTTCTGGCATACTCATAGCCTTTATGCTGGGCAGGACCCGACTGCACATACGTGGATGTTTGATAGATCGGTGTCATAATAGCCCCTGTTGTCGGATCTGGCTCCACTCCTGCATGTATGAATTTCGTTCCCGGTTTCATGATATCCTTTTAGTGAGCTGCAAAGATGATGAATACAATTCAAACCATTTGTCTCTAAATACGCAACCGCTCATCCACCGTCATTCCAGATTAACAAAAGGTTAACCCGCGAACAACAATCTGGTGGCACATGCTTCAGGTGTCAAAAATCTCCTTTCAGGAGGAATTTTACGGGTCTAGGAAAACCTTCGTAATTGGATGGGAATACCCCTTGAAAATAGATTTGCCGTACCCGTAGTATTGCTTGACTTCTGCTGATGCATTGAATAGCTTCAGGTTGTCAATCAATTAAAAAATAAATAAAACCGCTTGCCATGAAAAAAATATTCTTCGCAACACTGACCCTTCTGTTCAGCTTCGCCGTTCGCGCTTCTGAAGAACCCACCGAGAAAGTACTGGAAGCTTTCAATAAGACCTTCCTGAATGTAAAAGATGTAACCTGGGATACCTACAATAATCAGTATGAGGCCAAATTTTCGCAGTCCGATATCAAGGTAAGGGTTTGGTATGATGCCGATGGGAATGTTGTAAAAGCGCTTCGCTATTATTATGGAGAGACCTTACCGATCTTCATCCGTTCAAAACTGAACAGAAAATATGAAGGCAAGCATGTATTCGGCGTTACCGAAGAAAGCTCTGATGAAACCATTACTTACCACATTATTCTGGAAGACGAAAAGAACTGGATCGACGTGAAAGCGGATGCCTTCGGAAATATGTATACCGAAAAAAAATACAAGAAAGGATGATCAGGTGAACAGATACGCTGCACTCCAGTAGCGCCACTCCCTATTCTCAGCCGCATATGCCGTATGCGGCTGAATTTTTTTAGAAAGAACCGAAGCATCCAGCACCCCCTCATCGACCAGCTTTCTTTTTCCCTCCCTGATCGCTTCCTGTACATGCGTATCCTGCATCCAGACTCGTTGCGGCGGCTCAAAGCCCACCTTGTCTTTCCGCCAGACGATCGCTTCCGGCAGGTCGTTCTCCATCGCCTTGCGCAATAACCATTTGGTCCATCCCTTACGGATCTTATAACGGGACGGCAGGGAAAACACAAAATCGACCAGTTCATAACTGAGAAAGGGAAGGCGGACTTCTGTAGCAGAAGCCATACTGTTCCTGTCGGCTAACCGTAACAGCTCTTCCAGCCCATTCACATAGGTCTGATAATACAGCACGCCATTGAGATCCGGAATGGCGGGAAGCGTGTAATAAAGATTCCTTTTATTTTCGAAAGCGAAATCCCGGTTAAGATCACTGTTCCTGTACGACTGCTTTGACTTCCGGCTTTGCTGCAGGCTCATAGCAAAATCCGGAAATAGGGCAGCCGCTTTCTGACTCCATCCAAAGGATAGCTTTAGCCCCATTTGCTGAATCGCCGCTCTTTCTCCACTCGCCTGCAGGCTTTTATTTCTGAAAAGCTCGCGCCAGTACCATCTGTAATACTGCGTGTAGCCGGCGAGGGTTTCATCAGCACCCTGTCCATCCAGCAATACTTTCACACCCGCTTTCCGGGCTTCTTCATATACACGGAACTGAGCCAGTACACTGCCTGAAGAAAACGGCTCTTCCTGATAATACATCACGCGCTCCATCAGGGAAGGGATGTCACCGGTTTCCACGGCCACCTGGTGTTGCTCCAGGCCAAATCGCCTAGCTACCGCTTCTGCATAGGGTTGCTCGTTTTTCTCAAACCCGGGAAATACGGCGGTAAACGCTTTATGGCTGTAACGGGTTCCCTGCTCCTGTGCGCAGAGAGCAACGATGGACGAGCTATCCAGTCCGCCACTCAGGCTGGTTCCAATGGATACATCGCTTCTGAGTCTTCTTTTGACAGACTGAATCAACAGCGTGCGAAACTGCTCTATGACCGCTTCTTCATTTTCTGGTTCCTTCACTTCCGGATACTGCTGCTGCCGGTACGTTTCCAATACCAGCTGGTCTGTCCGGAACGCATAGGAGAGGAAGGAAGCCGCGGGCAACTTATGTATGTCCCGGTAAAAGGTTTCCATCGGGTCGGAAGGGTTTCCGGTATACCCGATACTGATAAAATTATAAAGCAGCGCCCTGTTGACGTCCCTGGAAATACCCAGGCTCCACAAGGCCTTCATTTCTGAAGCAAAGCAAAACGTGTCAGCGTCCCTGAAAAAGAATAGAGGCTTTTCACCAAAGGTATCCCGGGCAGCAAATAGCACCTGCTCCTGCTCGTCCCATATGGCCAGGGCAAACATGCCGTCGAAGCGGGAGAGGCAGGCTGTTCCCCAGGCTGCATAAGCGGCTACAACCACTTCCGTGTCCGATTGTGTGGCGAAATGCCATCCTTCCTTGGAAAGGGATTGTTT
>DATAHC010000288.1:0-5284 GCA_036263415.1 Flavisolibacter sp. | reverse complement strand
AAAAGACGAACTCATGAAACAATATGCATCCTTATGGCTTTGTTTGGCAGCAATGGCAATGACACTTTCTTCCTGTGAAGTAGTAGGCGGGATCTTTAAAGCCGGTTTCTGGACGGCGATCATCCTCATTGTGCTGGTTGTAGGCCTGATCTTATGGCTGGTGGGACGCGGCCGTCGCTGAGTCCTCCGATTCAATCAGGCAGACCTTGCCGTCCATCGTGGAGGCGATCAGCTCCGTAGGGCTGAGCACCTTCACGGTATTTACCATGGAATTGTCGATCTTATAGGCCCAGCTGATGGTTTGCGTGGCCGGTGCGATCGCGTATACGATACCGTTACGGGTGCCGAAGTACAGCTGTCCCTGTTTTTCTACCAGCATGGAGGGGGCATGCTCGTACCCAAAGCCTACATGCATCTTCCAGGCGAGCTGCGGCTGATCGGTGCCGGTGCGGAAGGCCACTACGGTATCCTGCATGGACTTACCATACACCAGATCCCCTTTTTCAGATATACCGATACTTTCTCTTAGACCTCCTTCCTTAGTGCGATACACCGTTTGCCCGGAATGCAGGTCAATCGCTGAAAGGAAGCGATCCGGCGCCACTACGTAAACGCGGTCGTCTTTGATGACGGGAATACAGGCGGCCGGCGAATAGTTGATCACCGGCAGGCTGCCGTTCCATTTCCAGACCAGCGCACCGCTATGCTTGTTCAGGGCATAGAGGTTATTGTCCCAGGCTCCGAAGATCAGCAGGCTGTCCCGGATGACCGGTGTGCTGACCAAGGGCCCTTTGAGGCTGTCGTAGGACCAGAGTACGGTACCCTTATTCAGATCCAGCGCCCGGAAACTATGATCGGAGCCGCCGATATACACTTTATTCTGTTCCACCACAGGGCAACCCAATACGGAAGCTCCCGTTTTATATTTCCAGACCAGTTTACCTGCTTCATTCAGGCAGTATACGTTATTGTCGGCTGAGCCCACCACCAGCTTACTGCCGGAAGCCGCCGGAGAGGAAAAGATGGGACCATCGGTCTGATAGGTCCATTTTCGCTGGCCGGTTTTCCGGTCCAGCGCTTCGATGGTGCCGTTCTGGTTGCCGAAGACCACCAGCTGGTTGAAAAGCGCAGGGGTGGAGATGACATTGGCCGCAGAGCTGTAGGTCCACCGGGCCTTGGCGTTTGTATATTTCTGATTGATGGAGAAGTCCGGCCGCGGAAATTTCCTGGTTTGATCATATTGATGCAGCGATACCGCCACTCCCGTCCATTGGTTCTCTGCCTTCGTCAGTGGTTTCCGCTCGGTAAACAGAATCGAGTCTGTGCGCACATCCACCAGGTTGTACCCGCCTTCCGCTGCCTTGGC
Source organism: Flavisolibacter sp. (assembly GCA_036263415.1). Classification (GTDB taxonomy): domain Bacteria; phylum Bacteroidota; class Bacteroidia; order Chitinophagales; family Chitinophagaceae; genus Flavisolibacter. The sequence goes on along the minus strand of DATAHC010000288.1, from coordinate 3,918 downwards.
TCTCAGGTTCGAGCGTCCCATGACCGCCGGGATCTCTTCCGCCTGCACGGGACGGTTGCTGTGCCCATGTCCGCATAAAGCCAGTATGGTGTTTTTCTGCTTCAGCAGGTCAATCACCTCATACCAGTTGTCCAGACCATTATCGAGCGGATAATGATTCAGGAAGACCACCGGTTCGGCAGGGCCGATCTTCGAAAGCTTTTCCTTCAGCCAATTCACATTGCTGCGGGGAATATGGCCATCGCTCATGCGCACATAGGGACCGGAGGCGCAGGCGATGAAATGAATGCCTTTGTGCGTAAAGTAAAATTTGTCGTCGCCGAATATCCTGTTGAAGGTGAGGCCGCCGCTTTCGCTCCAGCCGGTATCATGGTTTCCGGGAACAATATAGTAAGGGATCTTCAGGCTGTCGAGAATCTTCTTCGCGAGGGCGATCTCCGTATTCTTTCCCAGCTCGGTGATATCGCCCGTGATGACCACGAAATCCAGGTCGTTGCGGCTGTTGATGTCGGCCACGGTCCGGCGGAGGTCTTCTTCCGCACCGCCATTGGGCGAACCGATGTGGGTGTCGCTTATGAAGGCAAAGCGAAAAGGTACTTTCTGGGCGTTGGAAAACAGACAAAATGATAGCAGTACGTATAGGAAAAGGGCTTTCATGAGGGGAAGATACTGAAAGGTCCACAGTCCACCGTCGACGGTCCACAGACCAGACTTTTAGATACGATCTTTTCTTATATGCATTTCTGCGTATTCGTAATCTGAAGGTGCAAGGGAAAGATGAGTGATGAGTGATTAGTGATGAGTGGGCGAACTGAATTATGGTCAGTTCCCGCATTACCAATGGCGTAAGGACAGGCGCTCCGGGCTGTTCCATTTTCAGATTGGCACATTGACAATTGGCATATTCGCCTTTTTTCTCCTTCTTTCTCCCTGTTTGTCCGTGATTGGGAAGTGGCCGTGCAGGGCCTTGTAGGTTTGCAGATGGAAAGGAATAAAAATTCTTTTTCGGGTTCTTTGATCCCGGCCTGGCCGGAATGGATTTGTCATGCAGTGCATGACATCTTAAGAGCGAAACCATAAACCTCAGCGAATCAGCTTACCTTTCGTTTGTGCTTGCCCGTTCTACCATACAATTACTGCGTTTTCACTTTTCGCTGTTCCTGATGCCGGTGTTCCTTTTTGCCGTGAGCCAGGCGCCGGAACCGGATGTGCTGAAAACAGTGCTGGCCTTTGTGATCCTGCATTTCCTGGTATACCCATCCAGCAACGGCTACAACTCGTATATGGACAGAGATGAAACGCCTATTGGCGGATTGTCGGCTCCCTTACAACCGACGAGAGAATTATTCTTTACCTCTGTAGTTATGGACATTGCTGCCGTATTGATTTCACTTTTTATCAGCGTACCGTTTGCGGTGGGTATATTGCTCTACATTATCGCCTCCAGGGCGTATAGTTACCGGGGCATACGGCTGAAGCAGTATCCCGTTACCGGTTTCCTGACCGTATTCCTCTTCCAGGGAGCCTGGATCTTTTACATCAGCTATGCAGGCATCAGCAAGCTGGCGGTGACCGTGCCCCTGATTCCCTGTATCATCTCCAGTTGCCTGATCGGAGCTCTGTATCCGCTGACACAGATCTACCAGCATGAGGCCGACCGGAAGGATGGTGTAACGACCATCAGCTATGTACTGGGAAAGAACGGTTCCTTCCTTTTCAGCCTGATCTTATTCCTGCTGGCAACGGCATTGCTCTATGTTCATTTTCAGTCTGTTCAACAGATCCGCCATTTCTACCGGTTCCTGTTCATCATGCTTCCGGTGGTACTGTTTTTTCTGTACTGGATGATAGCGGTGCGAAGGGATCAAACGCTCGCCAATTTCAAAAACAGCCTGCGCATGAACCTGTTGTCCACCCTTTGCACCACGATCTATTTTATCACGCTTATAGTTGCTAACCATTGAGCAAATTACTCTCTATAGGTACTGCCGTTCCGGCTTACTGTCATCCCCAGATGGAGATCCTGCAGTTTATGCAGCAGGTCTACGCCGCCAGCGAAACGGACAAGCGGAAGATGCGCTTTCTGTATCAGCAATCCGGTATCCGGCAACGGTACTCCGTGCTGCCCGATTACAGCAAAGGCGTATCCGAATGGCAGTTCTATCCGCCGACCGAGAACCTGGAACCGTTTCCAACGCTGGAGCAGCGCATGGCCGTCTACGCCCGGGAAGCACCCCTGCTTTCCGTAGATGCCATACGGAACTGCTTGGAACAACGGCCGCTTCAAAACATCACCCATCTCATCACCGTAAGCTGCACAGGTATGACCGCGCCGGGACTGGACCTGCAGATCATGGAACTGCTGGACCTGGACCAGACGATCTTCCGTACCTCCGTGAACTTTATGGGATGCTATGCCGCCCTGCATGCGCTGAAGATCGCCGATGCCTTTTGCCGTGCGGACCAGAAGGCCCAGGTGCTGATTGTGTGCACGGAACTTTGCACGCTCCATTTTCAGCGGGAGTTCACCATGGACAATGTGGCTTCTTCCTTACTATTCGGAGACGGGTCGGCGGCGGCGCTGATCGTTTCGGATGAAACAGAAGGAGAGGGGCTGGTACTCGACAGCTTTTACAGCGAGGTGCTGCCGAAGGGAAAGCGGGATATGGCCTGGGAACTTTCCTCGTCCGGTTTTCTGATGACCCTGAGCGGTTATATACCCGACCTTATCGAGGCTGATTTTTCGTCAATTATGGAAAGAGCCCTGGCCCATGACGGCGGTGCCTCAGAAGGCGTCAGCGACTGGTGCATACACCCCGGCGGCAAGCGGATCCTGGAAGCCATCCAGAAGAGCAGCGGCATCCGCCCCGAACAATTATCAGCGTCCTACAAGGTGCTTCAGGAATACGGTAACCTGTCTTCCGCCACCATACTTTTTGTGCTGAAAGAGATTTTGAAAGAGAAACGAAAAATCGGGAAATTAGCCGGAGCGGCCTTTGGTCCCGGGTTGACCGTAGAAACCTTTACCGCCCATTACTGATGCCATCTTTTCAAAAACGGTCCGATCAGAAGGAGTTGCTCGACAGGCCGGATATTCCTTTTGACGCGATCCGAAAGAATATGCAGGAACTGGATGTGATCAACCGGTACCTGGGAGGTCATGCCATAACCCTCGCAGGGCTGGAAGAGGTAACACAGAAATGCAGCGTCGCGAGGCCCTTGCGGATCACGGAGATCGGTTGCGGAGGCGGAGATAACCTGAGAGCCATCAAGCGATGGGCGCAACGGAAGGGAAGGGCAGTGCGGCTGTGCGGGATCGACCTGAACCCCGAATGCATCCGGTTTGCCCGGGAGCAGCCGGAAAATGAAGGCATCGAATTCCAACAATCCGATTACCGGGATGTTTCGTTCGGATCCTTGCCCGATGTCCTTTTTTCTTCCCTGTTCTGCCATCATTTTTCAGATGAGGAACTGGTATTCATGCTGCGCTGGATGCAGGACCATTCGAAGACCGGTTTCTTCATCAACGACCTGCACCGGCACCCGGTGGCCTATTATTCCATTAAAGGATTGACACAACTCTTCTCCGGCAGCTATCTGGTGAAGAACGACGCCCCTCTCTCCGTGCAGCGGGGTTTTACCAGAAAAGAATGGACCGCTATTTTGCAAAAAGCCGGAATCAGCAGGCTGAAGGTGCACTGGCGCTGGGCCTTCCGATGGTTATTAACCTATACGCATGCAGATGGAACAGGAATATGATGTTGCCATAGTCGGAGGTGGGTTGGCCGGCCTGAGCTGCGCCATCCAGTTACAGCGCGCCGGTCATTCTGTAATTGTACTGGAAAAAGAAAACTATCCCTTCCATAAAGTATGCGGCGAATATATCAGCCTGGAGAGCTGGCCTTTCCTGGAATCACT
>DATAHC010000287.1:0-5714 GCA_036263415.1 Flavisolibacter sp. | reverse complement strand
ACCGGTACGCACCTGCCGCCGCCGACCATTCAGCAGCGCGTGGAGGTAATACAGAAGCACCTGCACCGCTCCGTGGAGTGGAAGGGCATCAAGGCCGGTATCAATGAAATGCGCCGCCACTATACCAATTACCTGCGCGGTTTGCCCAACATCAAAGAGTTCCGCCTGAAGCTGGTCACCATCAATGAGCCGGAGGAGATCGATGCGGTGCTGGAAGAAGTGATCCGAACCTACGACGGCTATGAATTTCCCGCCCGCAGGGTCGATATGGACGCCATGGCCTACAGCTGCGGCTGATCAGCGTTCCTTTGCCCGGATCCAGCCAATGAGCGATACGATGGCCCAGGTCCCTTCCAGCACAAAGAAAGGCCAGTAGGCAATGAGGTAAGACCCCAGGCAGGTCAGTGCCGCACCGATGGTATTCAGCATAAAGAAAATTTTCCCTTGCGGGGACAGCCAGCGGAACGTGCTGCAGAAATAAGCGGAGAGCGTAATGGCAACGCCAACGGCTCCGATCCAGTCGCTTGTGGTCATAACGGTTGAGCGTCCACGGTCCACCGTTGCGCCCTGCAATTTGATGAGCCGCTAAGATACGTTCAGCCTACCTTTGTCATCTGGATTTGGTAAGGATTTCAAGTAACGGTTCACGCAATAAAAAAAAGCATGGCACTATCCTTTCGGCAGCGATTCATGAAAATGCTCTATCCCCTCATCATGAAGTTCGCTCCCTCACGCACAAAAGAAAAGATCATGAGAAATAAAGAACAGGTAACACCCCCGGTTTCCTTTTATTCGCTGCAGGCAACGCTGAACAACGGCAAGCCCTTCTCTTTTGAAGCGCTGAAGGGACAGAAGGTGTTGTGGGTAAACACCGCCAGCAATTGCGGCTTCACCAACCAATACGCCGAGCTGCAGCAGCTGCACGAGCGGAAAAAAGACGAACTGGTGATCATCGGCTTTCCGGCCAACGATTTCAAGGAGCAGGAAAAAGGCAGTGATGAAGAGATCGCGCAGTTCTGCCAGGTCAATTTCGGCGTCACCTTTCCCTTGGCTAAGAAAAGCCAGGTCGTCAAAGGCGCCACGCAGAACCCGGTATTCCATTGGCTTAGCCAAAAGGACCAGAACGGCTGGAACGACGTGGAGCCCACCTGGAATTTCTCCAAATACCTCATTGACGAATCCGGCCGCCTCGAAGCCTACTTCGAGCCCAACGTGTCACCCAATGATATAGAGCTATAAGAATGTCAGATGTCAGATTTCAGATGTCAGATGCATGTCAGATGCATCTCTGATGTAGGATGTCTGATGTCTGATTTCTTTAAGCCCGCCATTCGCTATTGGCACTAAACTCAAACTACAATAGGAAAAGACTGTCATCAAGTTAGGATCGTCATTGCGCGTGTCCGCCTTTGGCGGAAGCGCACCGAAGCAATCCCTGCGTTACGCGGAGGGCCCTACGCAAAAGTTATAGCAGGAAAAAACAGTAATCAAGTTCAGATCGTCATTGCGAGCGCAGCGAAGCAATCTCTCAGTCACGGCTAACTATCATAAAGAAAGACCGTATCCAAAACCTGATCGTCATTGCAAGGACGTAGGTCGAAGCAATCCCCCCGCACTTCCGGACTGCCCTACGCAAAAGCAATAGCAGGAAAAGACCGTAATCAAGTTAGGATCGTCATTGTGAGGACGCAGGACGCGTGTCCCGTCTTTAGCGGGAAAGCCCAAGGTCCCGTCTTCAGCGGGTACAATCCCCCTGACCTCCAGACTGCCCCATTACGCAAAACCAATCACAGGAAAAATCCGTATCCAAAGACCTCGTCTGTGGACCGTCGACTGTGGACCGTGGACGATCTTAGATGCCGCTTTCGCGACAAATCCTTTCCGGTAGCACCGGTGTCAAAGAACTGTATGAATTGACTTCTATCATTCATACAGCAAAATTACCACAGCGAAAAAGGTCAGGTACCAATCACGGACAATCAGGGAGAAACAGGGAGAAAACTAGCTAAAAAAGGATAACGAAAGCCACTCATAGAGCTAAAAGAAGCCTGGCAGACACGCATAGCCACTGCAGGACCGTCAGCGAAAAAGACCTTCGCGTTCCTTCGCGCCTTGGTGTCTTCGTGGCAACTACGCCAACCGAAATAAAGGAAACCTCGATACCCGCAGGAAACCTTCGAAATACAAAGGACAATTACCAACGCAGGCGGCCCCAAATCTGACATCTGACATCTGCGATCTGCCATCCACTACATTAACTTATGCGTCATCGCATACATCACGATCCCCGCCATATTCTTGCTATTCGTTTTCTTCTGGATGCCCTCCCGGAGCTTCTCGATGGTGCGCGGGCTCAGTTGCAGTTTCTCGGAAATCTCCTTACTGGAATATTCCTGGCAGATATAACGGATAATGGCCCTTTCGGTATCTGTAAAGGGCAGCTGGTCATCGTGTTTAGTCATTTTGCGGGTGGCTATTTGGGTCAGCAGCTTGCTGATGGCCGGTGAATAATAATTATTTCCCAGGTACACTGCCTGCACGGCTAAGGCCAGTTCTTCGGGATCGGTGTTCTTTTCCAGGTAGCCGCTCGCACCCGCATGCATCATGGCCAGGACATGGGTAGGATCGGCAAACATGGACAGTCCGATCACCTGTGTATCCGTATATTTTTTGCGCAGGGTAGCAGTGGCCTGTATGCCATCCATTTCAGGCATCTGTATATCGGTCAGTACCACGTCGGGCCGGTGCCGGGCTACTTCTTTGATCAGTTCCATTCCGTTTCGGGCTTTGGCTACGATGGAAATAGATTTCTGGCTGGAAAGGGAAACGGAAATACCGTTCAGAAAGATCGCATGGTCATCGGCAATGATAATGCGGATAGGGGTTTTGGTTGCGGGCATATTCGTGTGTGTTGAAAGCGAATCTAGGAAGGCTTTGAAAACGAAACAACCGTATTTATACAGTAGCTGCGTATTTTCCGATCATGGCGGTTTCAGAATATAAATTCAAATTCGAAGAGCAATCATTACTGCTTACACCACGTTCATGCGCCACCACCGGATAGTGCTTTTTATAATTAGTATTATTTGTTTCCAAATGGGTCTACACGCCCAGGATTCATCCCGGCTCGATAAGGTATTGGCAGCGCCCGATAAGCTCTTTGCCGCCCTGAATAAAAAGAGCCGTTCGCTGGAAGCAGGCATGGATAAGCAAACCGAAAAGTATTTATCCAAACTTCAGAAGCGCGAAGAAAAGCTCCGGAAAAAACTGTGGAAGAAGGATTCCCTGCTGGCCAAAGAGCTCTTCTCGGGCATGGAAGAAAAATATGCTGCCTTGCGCAAAACTTCCGGCACCCTGTCCTCGGCTTCTTCGGTCTATAGCGGTCACCTCGATTCGCTGACTACAGGGCTTAGCTTCCTCAAGGAAGGCAACCTTTCCACCCTTTCTTCCAATCCAGCCTTATCACAAATGCTATCGAAGTATAAAGACCTGCAGGCAAAACTCAATAGCACGGAGCAAATAAAGAAATACCTGGTCGAGCGCAGAAGGCTGCTCACGCAAAAGCTGAGTGAAGTAGGACCGGTCAAACAGCTGAAAAGCTACCAAAAACAAGTCTACTATTACCAAACCCAGGTAAAGGAACTTAAGGAAGCCTGGGAAGATCCTTCAAAGCTGGAAGCAAAGCTCCTGGAGTATGCCACAAAGCTGCCGCAGTTCCGCCAGTTCTTTGCCAACAACTCGATGCTCGGCTCCTTATTTGCCCTGCCCGATGCCACCAACAACCCCGCTGCTCTTCAAGGCTTGCAGACCAGGGCCTCCGTCAATCAATCGCTCATCGACCGCTTCGGTTCCGGTCCGGATGCTACGCAACTCATGCAGCAAAACCTGCAAAGCGCCCAGGGCGAACTCAATAGCTTAAAGCAACAGGTTTCCTCGTACAGCAGTGGCGACTACGGCAATGGGAATGCCGACCTGCCACAGGGTTTCAAGCCCAATACCCAAAAAACAAAGAGCTTCCTCCAACGTCTGGAATATGGTGCCAATGTCCAAAGCCAGAAGGCAAGGGCCTATTTCCCGGTTACGACGGATCTGGCCTTAAGCCTTGGCTATAGGTTGAACAACAAAAGCATAATCGGTATTGGAGCCGCGTATAAGTTGGGACTGGGATCAGGTTGGAACAACATCTCGCTCTCGCATCAGGGGGTGGGGATCAGGAGCTATGTAGACTACCAGCTTAAAGGCACCCTGTTCATCAGTGGGGGCTATGAGCAGAATTACCGCAGCATCATTACAGATATCACGCAATTGAAAGACTACAGTGCCTGGCAAAGCAGCGGACTGCTGGGCCTGAGTAAGAAATACAAACTGCGCGGAAAGCTCAAAGGAGAGATGAAGCTTTTGTGGGACTTCCTATCGCAGCAACAGATACCAAAATCACAGGCCATCCTGTTTCGTATTGGATATAGTTTAAAATAATTACCAAGTAATAAGTAATCAGAAGTATGAAAAGCTTAATGTATTTTTTTGTTTGTATTTTATGCATTACTGCACGTGCACAATCTGGCGACCCCGAACTTAGTAATATTTCCAAACCGATTGATATTTTACCCCCTTCACCACAGGTTGCCTCATTAGGTCAGTATGGAGGGATCAATTTTGGATTGGCTACCGGAACCATTTCTTATAGCCTGCCGGTTTATACTTTGACATCGGGAGGTTTGAACTTACCAATATCAATCAACTATAACAGTAATGGTTTGCGTATCGATGAGGTAGCATCCCGCGTAGGCTTAGGTTGGAGCCTGAATGCCGGTGGTGTCATTAGCCGGAGCATTCTCGGAAACCCCGATGAAGATGGTCAACGTGTTTTACCGCCAGCTACGTACCCACAACGGAATAGTGATTTATTGAACTTCATGAAGACCCTTAGTAATGATAATGGCATTTATGATGGACAGCCGGATATCTTCTCTTTTAATTTTGGAGGCTACAGCGGAAAATTTATTCTGGACAATTCCATGAATCCTGTGCTATTGGCACCTGCCCCGATCAAGATTGAAAAGGATTTCCTTTCTTCTACCTGGACATTTAAAATTACCACTCCTGATGGCGTGCAATATTTCTTTGGAGGAGATGCCGCTAAGGAAGCCTCTAAAACATTTTCCAGCGGTGTAAATTGTGGCAAGACGTATAGCAATTACATCCCCACGGCCTGGTTCCTTACATCAATTGTGCACCCCAATGGCGACCAGATTACCTGTACCTATACCAATCTGGGTTACAATTATAAAGCAGCCATCAGCGAAACCAAATTCAAACAACTCACTAAAACGACAACCTGTCCAACCGGCACCGGAAGCTGTCCACTTTTACAAAATTCAAGTTGCCTTTCTGCATATCAGCACAGCACCCGCTTGCTTACAGAAATAAACAGCTCTTCCGGTATTAAAGTGAAATTCATTTATAGTGATCGGCTGGATGTCGGGGATAAGCTCTTAAAAACGGTCGAGGTATATCAACCGGATCATACCGTCCCCTTTCGTTTGTTTGATCTGAATTACCAGGAAGTGATTGCAACGAATTTTCAAAATGCTTTCAGTACGAGCGATGCCAGCTTAAAATACCGGCCTTTCCTAACGGAAATGATTGAAAAATCAACAGATGGGAAATTAACCAGAAAGATCGCTTTGTATTATAATGATAAAGAGAATCTG
>DATAHC010000286.1:0-9007 GCA_036263415.1 Flavisolibacter sp. | reverse complement strand
AATTTTACTGGATGTCAGCTGACAGGTATCACGGACTACTTTATAGTCTGGGCTGGCAAACCAGGCAAAATCATGACAGTTTTCTTGTCTGAAACGGATTGTTTTTGTAGGGACATGTTCCTTTGCCACTAGGGTTCCCCTGTTGTTTTTTAACTGTTTTCCATTCGTTTTAGCTTTGGAGGGTGCCATCTTCCGTTGTTTCACATGAGGCAAAGGTTGTCTTTTCTGAAGCCATTCCTTTTCCTTTTCACTTTGCAACTCACCGGTAGCAGCTACAACAAATGATTCCGGAACTGTAATCTCTACTTCAAAATTTCCGAATTCGCTATAAAACTCCCCCTGGTCCAGGTAGGGCATGGGATGCCATCCATTCTGATCATATACCGCAGGTTTGGGATACCATTGTGTAATCTGAAACATGTTCCCATCATATCCTCCTCGGGAAAAATTGAAGTGTAGTTTTACATGGAAGGGTGTGGTGATCGTTATGGAATCGCCTGGGAGCAGCAGTTTGGGTAAAACGAGCTTCACTATATCGATAAAGGAAGGATGATCTTCGGCTTTGGCTGTTATTCCGTTTACCTTAAAATCCAGCCGGTTCAGATAGCCTCTCTCTTCTTTGCTGGAAAAATAAAAATGAGTATTCCCGGTTTTTAATAACTGATCGCTGAAGGCCGTCTTATCATTTTTGTAGGCATTGGGCCAGATATGGAACCAGATGAATGAAAGTGAATCGGGAGACTTATTGGTGTAAGTTAAGGTTTCAAATCCATCCAAAGACTTTTCAGCATCATTCAGAGAAACCTTAATAGAATAGTCAACCTGTTGTTGCCAGTATTGGGAGTACCCGGCCTGGTACGAAAAGATTAAAATCAGGCAGAAACACAGCTTTTGCAAGTAATTGAGTTTATTCGAAAAAAGTTTTGCTTCGGGCATATCGGGTTACTTTCCTTTACCCATAAAAATAATCCGTAAAGTATGGATTAATATCTTAAAGTCCAGCAGCAATGAGATGTTTTCAATGTACAATAAATCAAATTTGCTGCGTTCGATCATACCATCTATATTTTCCGCATATCCGAACTGTACCATCCCCCATGAGGTGATTCCCGGCTTTACCTTAAGCAGATATTTATAATAGGGGAACAAAGGAATAATTCGATCAATGTAATACTTACGTTCGGGCCGTGGACCTACAAGGCTCATATCACCCCGCAGAAGGTTCCACAACTGTGGTATTTCATCCAGGCGCCACTTTCTCATCGTTCTGCCCCATTTGGTGATCCTGACATCGAAATCGGAAGACAGCATGGGGCCATCTTTCTCAGCCTCGTTGATCATGGACCGGAACTTATACATTCTAAAAGACTTGCCTTTAAATCCGATGCGTTCCTGAACAAAAAATATCGGCCCCTTGGAGGACAATCTTACCCTTAAAGCAATATAGATAATAAAGGGCGAGAGCAGGAATCCGCCAATGATGGCCGTAACCACATCGATTACCCTCTTGATATGCTGTTGCCACTCAGGCATTAAACCGGTTTTAAGATCAATCAGCGCTGCACCGAGTATATTACTCGTTTTCACAGAACCGGAAAGAATATCAATCGTTTCTGCCTGTATTTTTATATTCACATCTTTTTCCGAAAGCCGATTGATAATGGATTCTAATTGAGCCTGCTCTTTTTTGGGCAAGGCCAGAACAATCAGTTCCAGCTGATACTGATCAATCAGTGCTTCCAGGTTGGTCAGACTTCCCAGTAAAGGCAATCTCGAATTTCCCTGCGATGGCTCTGGGAAAGGATGGATCCAGCCGGTTACTTCAAATCCTTCCAGGGAAAGCTTATCGCCAAATTGCTTCTGCATGGCCAGAACATTCTCCAGGTTTCCTACCAGGGCATAAGGAAAGCGTATCGTTTTCTGCAGGAGCTGCTTTTTAGCCAGATACAGGATCAATAATCTTCCAGTAAGAGAGAATACGAAATGGTAAAGGAACAGGAAGCCAAAAGCAGCATAATAATAGTTATAGCCCGTTCTGGCATCATCCAATAGAAATGCAAAAAATAGAATCACACACCCGATCAGGATGCAAACAAGCGTATCAGTCACTTCTGCCAGCCTCGACTTTTTATATATGGAATGATAGCTGCCCGTTAACCCGAATAGCAATATCCAGGCGAGTGGTATCAGAATAATGCCAAACCAGAAGCGATAGTCGACGGATGAAGTTTCATGTAAAAGACTCTTGCGGGTAAGATAGAATAAGGCCCAGGCACAACAGGTGGTGATAAAATCAGAAAAGGCATACCAGAAAGGAAGAATCTTTTTTTGTGCCTTCATACTTTATGAAGAAGTCAGATTATGATGAATCTTATGCAAAATTTGATGGGCTACCTCCATAGCTCTGAATCCATCAATTTCATTTACTACCGGTTGGGTATCCTCCAATATGGATTGCACAAAAGACTCCAGCTCTTTCTGGATGGCATTTACTTCAGGGGTAGGAGGAGTAGAAATCGCAATAGTTTTCGGACCGGAAGGGGTTTCGATATCAAACGTAAAAGTATTGTCTTCCCTCTCTTTTTGCAACTTGATCACTTCAGCCTTTTTTTCAAGGAAATCAATTCCGATATAGGCATCTTTTTGAAAAAGACGGATCTTCCGCATTTTTTTCATAGAAATGCGGGAGGATGTCAGATTGGCTACACAGCCATTGTTGAACTCGATACGCACGTTGGCTATATCGGGCGTATCGGTCATCACTGCTACACCATTCGCTGAAATGGAACGGACATCACTTTTAACCAGGCTGAGGATTACATCGATATCATGGATCATCAGGTCCAGTATAACGCTTACCTCTGTTCCTCTTGGATTGAATTGCGCCAGACGGTGTACTTCAATGAACATGGGGTTTAATCCCATATCCTTAACGGCAAGGAATGCGGGGTTAAAGCGCTCCACGTGGCCAACCTGGAATTTGATTTTAGATTCCTGAGCCAGTTTTACCAGTTCAGCAGCCTCTTCTACAGTGTTAGCCATGGGCTTCTCTACAAAAACATGCTTCCCTTTACGGATAGCTTTTTCGCATAATTCAAAATGATATTGTGTAGGAGTAACAATGTCGATAATATCGCAGGAATCCATTAAGGCGTCAGGGTCTGTAAATCGAGTAAGATTATAGTTTTTTGTTACCTCCGCTGCCGCCTCATCATTGGGGTCATAAAAGCCTACTAATTCTGCACCGGCGAGCGTGCGCCAGTTATTCAAATGGAATTTTCCCAGGTGACCTGTTCCGAATACACCAACTTTTAGCATGCTTCAAAGATAGGGGAGGAGTGCCGTATGCATTCAATCATACCCTTATGATGCAACCATTTTGATGGCAGGCTGTCAATATCCAATGTTTTTGCTTTGAAATTGTTTGTATTTTGACCCGGCAATTCTAAAGCATGAACAAATCCTTTTTTCTATTCCCCTTTTTGATAGCCATAGTTTCCCTTTTATCGATCCATGCCTACAGTCAGAAAGCGCAGTATTATGAACTGAGAACCTATTCCGCAGCTGATTCCAGCCAGGAATGGGAAATACGCCAGTACCTTAAAAACAGTTTAGTACCTGCCCTGCACAGGGCCGGTATCAGTAATGTAGGTGTATTCAGCGCCATAGCGAATGATACGGCTGTGATAAAGAAAGTGGTGTTATTGATCAGTTATGGATCACTGGAAGAACAGCCTAAAATTTGGAGCAGAGTCAAAAAGGACACAGGCTACATTCATGCTGCAGCCGGATTCCTTGAAACGCCTTTTGACCATCCTTCCTTTACGCGAATGGAAACCGTACTTCTAAAGGCTTTTGAGAAACAACCTTTTTTGCAAAAACCCAAACTGAAGGGACCGGTTGCCAAGCGGGTTTATGAGCTAAGAAGCTATGAGAGCGCTTCCGAATCATTATTTGAGAATAAAGTGGAAATGTTCAATAAAGGCGGAGAGGTCGGATTATTCGCAAGATTAAATTTTAATGCCATTTTCTATGGTTCCGTAATAGCCGGCTCAAGGATGCCGAATTTAATGTATATGACCTCCTTCGAGAATAAGGAGGATAGAGAGGCGCACTGGAAAGCATTTGGTGAGGATCCATTCTGGAAGAAACTGTCTTCACTACCTGAATATCAGAATAATGTATCGCACATTGATATAACCTTCCTCAGGGCGGAAGATTTTTCAGATTTATAAGGAAATTTGGAGATTTGGATAAAATCATTGAACAAAGAAATTATTGAATACGATCCGTTTCTTCGGTATAACTTTGCGCCTTCCCTTAGCCTTCGACTAAAAAAGGCAATAATTTATGAGTTCTCATCTTAACAGCAGGGTATCTGCTGCAGGCCTCCTTATCGCACTTGGAATTATTTATGGAGACATCGGTACATCCCCACTTTATGTACTGAACTCTATAACCGGTGGTAGAGTGATCACGGAACAGTTGATCGTCGGGGCCTTATCTTGCATCATTTGGACGCTTACCCTGCAGACCACAATCAAATACGTTATTCTTACGCTGAACGCGGATAATAAGGGTGAGGGAGGTGTGTTTTCCCTTTTTGCACTGGTGAGAAGGAGACGCAAATGGCTGGTTATAGCTGCAATGATCGGGGGCGCCGCCCTTCTGGCAGATGGCATGATTACACCTCCGATTACAGTAACATCAGCTATTGAAGGTTTAAAGCTGCTTCCGGCTGTAGGTAAAATAGAGCAAACAACCATCATTTACATAGTGCTGGGGATACTCACGCTGTTGTTTTTTATTCAGCAGTTCGGTACATCCTTTATTGGACGGTTCTTCGGCCCCGTAATGGTGCTTTGGTTTTCTATGATTGCCCTTTTGGGTGTCGTGCATTTTGCTGATGATCTGCACGTTTTTAAAGCGTTGAATCCTTACTATGCTGTAGAGCTCTTAAGTACATACCCTAAAGGGTTTTATTTGTTGGGAGGTGTTTTCCTTTGCACCACAGGTGCCGAGGCCTTGTACTCTGATCTGGGCCATTGTGGAAAATGGAATATTCGCTATTCCTGGGTATTTGTAAAGACCTGCCTTATTTTAAACTACCTGGGGCAGGGCGCCTGGTTGCTCCAGGAGCATAAGGGTAAATTAATTACCAAGGCTATGATTGAAGAAGGCTTCAATCCGCTATACGGAATGATGCCCAATTGGTTTTTGTATTTTGGAATTACCATTGCCACGGCAGCTGCCATTATTGCCAGCCAGGCATTGATTACCGGATCGTTTACGTTGATCAGTGAAGCGATGCGTCTTAATCTTTGGCCTAAATTAAAGATCAATTATCCCTCAGAAGCCAGGGGCCAGATTTATATTCCCGCCATTAATTTATTGCTTTTCGCCGGCTGTGTCGGAATTGTCCTGCATTTTCAAAAAGCTTCGAATATGGAAGCCGCGTACGGTCTGGCTATCACACTATGTATGATCGCTACATCGCTGTTGTTTGCCAATTATCTGGTATTGCGTAGAACGCGGCCGGTATTGGTTTATGTATACCTCCTGGTGTATCTCACCATTGAGATCAGTTTCCTGGTAGCTAACATGGATAAATTTCCCCATGGTGGTTACGTGGCCCTGGTGGTAGGTGGCATCCTTTTCTTCATTATGTATAACTGGTTTAAAGCCCGTAAGATCAAGAACAGGTACGTGGAGTTTGTAAGGCTTGAAAATTATATTCCAAAAATCCAGGAGCTGAGCAATGACAAAAGCATTCCGAAATATGCCACCCACCTGGTCTACCTCACCAGTGCGGATAACCATCGGGAAATTGAGCATAAGATCATCTATTCGATCTTGAATAAAAAGCCCAAGCGGGCTGATATTTACTGGTTTATACACGTTGATACGCTGGATGATCCATATACCTCCGAATATGAAGTGGAACATATCATTCCGAATGATATCATCCGGGTTGAGTTTCGCCTGGGCTTCCGGGTCCAGCCCCGTATCAACCTGCTCTTCAAAAAAGTAGTGGAAGACCTGGTCGCCAACCGGGAAGTGAATATTACCAGCCGGTATGAAAGTCTGGAAAGAAATAACGTGGTCGGAGATTTCACTTTTATTGTGATGGAAAAATACCTGAGTCAGGACAATGATCTTCCCATCTGGGAACGCATGATGATGAAGCTTCATTTCTGGTTAAAGGATATCAGCCTTTCTGAAGAGAAGGGCTTTGGTCTCGATACCAGCAATGTGATCATTGAAAAATTCCCATTGATCGTGGCTCCTGTTACGGATGTCCGTTTAAAGAGGGCTTTCAGGGAAAATTATTAAACCGCTGAAGGCTGCTGAATCCATCATCTGCTTCATTTGATCTGGCTGAAACGCATGCTTATTCTTTTCTTATTTTGACGGTAAACGACTGGCTCCTCTCTTTGATATGCACGAGATAGGAACCGGGAGACAGTTTGGATAAGGATAAGTAAAGAGCATTTTCTTCCAACGAAAATCGTACATCCGTATATTGCCTTCCGTAAAGGTCTGCCAGAAATACTTCAGGGTTTTTCATGGGTTGTGGAAGTTGTATCCTTACTCTATCCCGGGCCGGATTCGGGTAAACACTTGCAGGGTTTGTACTGGCTATAGACCGTATGATACTGGTCATGCGCTGATCAGTTACCCTTTGATAATAAACTACCCTGTAATAGTAAATACCGGTGGCGGTTATAAGATCTTTTTGGCGGTAAAGGCCGGAACCGGAAACCGGTAAGGAATCAATAACGTTAAACTTCACACCATCCCTCGAGCGTTCAATGTAAAATACAGAACCCTCAGAGGCCTTAGTACTTTTCCAGGAGAGTTCATTATATCCGGATCCTGCAGTGATCTGAAACGATTCGATCTGCAGGGGCAATAGGAATAAGCTCAGGCAGGAGGTGCAGTTGGTAAATACCTGAGGGGCTCCCCAGGCATTGGGCTTACATCCAAAGGCGGTGCAGCTCGCATCACTGGTATGCGTACTGGCAAGGCAGATATTGAGGTTGGGGTTGGCCGAAAGGGTATCATAAAATTGGGAATACTGCTTCACCGATACGCAGGCAATTCCGTTGGGTACGGAATAGGAGAATTTTGCCTTATTATATAATACGGACATATTGATGGAGCTGTTAGGCCCCATGCAAACGCTCCCTTTCGCTGCCTGGGGATCCGTGATGATCCCGTGAAAACTGGCATTGCCATTATTTACAAATTGTGAATAGGGATTATTGATTACGAAATACTGATTCGGCATTAGAAAAGTAGCGGTTTCAGTGGCATTAACGATGACATTCGGTCTTGTTGCACTGGCGGTTCCAAAGTCCATTACAATATTACCTAAGCATTGAAAGGTGCCCCAATTATAAATGGCACAATTACCCTTCAGTACCAGACCTGTAGCATTATTAACAGTAAGCTTGGCCCCGGCTTTCACCACTACGGTCCCCGAGTCAAGTATAAAATCACTTAAGGTAACATCCGAGCAGATGATCAGCGTACCTCCCCGGAGTGCCACATTACTCAAGCTGGTAGTACTGCCGTAATAGTATCTGGTTTGCCCGTTGAGAATTATATCACTGGCATAGGTTAGCGGTTCTGAACCGGTACAATCCGGAAAGGAGGGAGGAGTAAGGCACTGACTGTTCACTTGAGTGCATAGCAAAATAAGGCAGATGCCTGAAAGCAGTAGTCTGGTTTTCATCGGTACTTAGATTTGGTTAGTGATACCCTTTGGGGCTCTGCACCTGCAATGGCTCATAGAATGCTGGATTCTTCTTCATAGGATTGGTTCACAGAGCCCCCGGGTATTCATAGATATTGGCTGTAACAGGAATGACTGCTACAGTTATTCTCTTATCCGAAACTAAAAAACAGGTAAGGTTTTTACCAGTCATTTTGAATGACTAGTCAAAAATGAAGCATGAAGATCAAAAATTACTGAAGGAATGATATCCTATTGACCTAGCCAGGCCTTAAAACCATTGGCTCGTTTGCGGCTCACCAGTATTTCATCTTCCGTATGAGGAATCAGCTTAAGCTTGAAACGGCCGCCGAAATAAGGATGAATCTGTTCTATGGATTTAATGGAGAGAATATGAGAGCGGTTGATACGATAAAAATCGCGTGGATCCAGTAATTGTTGCAGATCATCAATCCGGTAAGGGATCAGGTATTTATTTCGCTCGAAGGTGATAAAGTACACAAAGCGCCCGTCCGAAAAGAAATAGGCAATATCGCTTACAGGAACCGATAAGAATCGTTGGCCATGCTCTACAAAGAACCGGCTTTTATAGTTGTTCAGAGTTGGAGTCAAAAGGGGAGATTCAGACGCCGGTTCCCGTTCTGCATCAGCCAGTTCTTTGATGGGTATGGGTTTTACGCTCGGTAGTACGGAAGTTATTTTTTTGGGCTGAAACGTGTGCGCACGAAAAGCCAGGTAAGTAAGGTTGTATTGTTTGGTATGCAGGACCAGCTTGGCGTGCATCAACTGTTTTTTTACGGTTTCCTGAGCATAAAGTGAGTGCTCAACCAGTACCAGGTCCGGGGCAGGATGCGATTGGAGCCAAACAAGCAGCTCGTTCATATTTTTTACCGTTTTCACGATCTGTATGCTCGGATCCAGGACCCGCAGAATGCGGTTCACCTTGCGTACTTCCTTAGCTTCACTTTCTACAATTAAGACCTTCATAACGGTATTGCGGTTCGTTCTGTTATTTAAAGAATCAGTAGGCAAGTTGCATCGTATTCAGGGGTTCAGAAATAGTGAACGTGGTGAATTGATCAATTTTATTCATGAACTGTTCCACCGGTTGTACCCGGCATCCTCCGGTGATTAAACAGGGTTAGGGTTTAATACAGTGGGCGCCTAAAAGCTCCTTACCTTGGCGCATTTGTTGTGTCCAGATCACTTAAAAGGCAATGAAAAAGGAAGAGGGTATAAAATCGGGACGCAAAGTAATCGTTATTACGG
>DATAHC010000285.1:0-6417 GCA_036263415.1 Flavisolibacter sp. | reverse complement strand
TGTGATCGTAATTGGCGACAAGATCTCCAAGAACTCGAAGATCACCGTGGGCATGGAAGCCATTTCCCGGATACGACAATTGAAAGCGGACCTCTGCTTCATGGGGATCAATGCGATCAACCTGGAGAACGGCGTTTCGGATAATGACTGGGAAGTGGTACAGATCAAAAGAGCTATGATTGAGAGCGCACAGAAACTGGTTTGCCTGACAATTGCAGAGAAGATCGATTCCCAGCAACCGATCCAGGTTTGCGAACCCCGCCAGATCCATACCCTGATTACCGAACTGAACCCTGATGAGCCCGTGCTGCAGCCTTACAAAAAGGCAGGCATTACTGTTCTATAGCAAGAAGATCCAATTTCCCAGGTTAGACCACTATTCAGCTTTCGAAACATTTAAACGTTAAAACGCGCATTATGAGAAGACTTCTCTATCTGGCATTCCTGAACATTGGAATGCTGTTCTTCTTTACCGGTTATGCACAGGAAAGAGCCATAACCGGTAGAGTAACCTCCAGTGACGACAATAAGCCACTCAGTGGTGTTACTGTTAGTGTCAAGGGGGCTAACCGTCAGGCTACTACCGATGCCTCCGGTAACTTTACCATTCAGGCCCGCACCGGTGATGTTCTTCAGTTTTCCTTTGTAGGAAGAAAGACCAGTGAGATCACGGTGCAAAGCAGCAATAACATTGAGCTGCAGCTGAGTTCCAAGGACAATATGCTGAACGAAGTAGTGGTAACCGCTATGGATATCAAAAGGAACCCCAGAGAGCTGGGTTATTCCGTTCAGAAAGTAGGCGGTAATGAGATCGCTGAAACGAAAAGGGAAAACTTCCTGAACAGTTTACAGGGTCGTGTAGCCGGTCTGTCCATCACGCCTACGAACGGTCAGGCAGGTGCTTCCTCCAGCATTGTATTGAGAGGATTCAACTCCCTTTCCTTAAGCAACCAGCCGCTTTTTATCGTGGATGGTATTATCGTGGACAACTCTACGCTGAATGAAACCTCCAATGGAGGTTCCGGTCTGGGTCTGGCATCTGACCGCCCCAACCGTAATAATGACTATACCAACAGGATTGCTGACCTGAACCCGAACGATATTGAATCGGTAACGGTGCTGAAAGGCCCGGAAGCTACGGCCCTTTATGGAAGCCAGGCCAGTTCCGGCGCCATTGTGATCACTACCAAGCGAGCAGTTCCCGGACGTGTTTCCGTTACCTACGATAATGCCTTTCGTATTCAGGAAGTAACCCGCTTTGCCAAACTGAATAATGATTACAGCCCAGGACTGGGTGGTGTTGCCGGTAACAGCCTGAACTATTTCGGGCCCGCTTATGCTGCCGGAACAAAAGATTATGATAACCTGCATCATTTCTTCCGCACGGGCTTTTCCCAGACGCATAATATTGGCGCTGACTGGGGAACCAAGAATGTAGGTTTTCGTTTTTCCGGCTCTTACCTGGACCAAAAAGGCGTGATCCCAACCAATGATTTCAAAAAAGGGAACCTTCGTCTGGCAAATACTACCAAGATCGGCAAGTATATCGAGATCACTCCGGCCATCCAGTATATCAACTCCACCAACGATAAACCCCTGCGCAATGCCGGTGGTTACCTGCTGGGATTATACATCTGGCCAAAGGATAACGATATCCGGAATTTCGAAGATGCAGAGGGCAACAAAATGTCCATCTTCGCTGCCGACCCTACTACCGAGATCGACAATCCCTTATATAATGTAACCAAGAACAAGAGCCAGGATAAAACAGAGCGCTACATTGCAACTGCCGGTATCAATATCAATCCATTCGACTGGTTAAGCATTTCCGGACGTTTCGGATATGATACCTATAAAAGTCAGGGCTTCACCTATTATCATCCGTTATCCAATTTGTCCAGCAGAACGCAATTGGGCGCTTTGGATAATTATTGGAGAAATTACTACGGGTATAACCATACCATTACGGCTACAGCCCGTAAGAAATTCGGCAAGATCGGCACCCGCTTACTCGCCGGTACCATGTGGCAGGATTACAAGACCGAGATGTATTCCATCTTCGGAACCAACCTGGTTGACTCCATTGGTGTAAACGGAAAGATGTACAAGAACAACCAGATCGTTACGGACGCCAATTTTGCCCAGCTGGTTGGTGATATCAAAGACAGCAGCATTACAAAGACCAGCACGCGCGTACGCCTGCTGAGAAACAATTTCGGAGAGTATAACAAAAGCATCTCCCGTCAGCTGGCCTATTTTGGTGAAGTGGGCTTAAGTTATAACGATGTGGTTTTCGTGAGCTATACACACCGTTTCGAAGCCTCTTCCATATTCCCTAAAGTAAACCGGAATTATAACTATCCCGGTTTAAGCGCCAGCCTTATTGTGTCCGATGTCTTCCCGAAAATCAAAGGAAGAGTATTCGACTATGTAAAATTCAGAGGTTCCCTGGCCGGTACGGCTCGGGTATCAGACCCCTATCGCAACCAGTCTGTTTTCGTGAACAACTTTGCCAGCGGTAATGGCCCCGTTTATTCGTATGGTTTCGACAACAATAACCCGGACCTGGCCCCTGAAAAACAAAGCACGTACGAAGTAGGTACGGAGTTCCGCCTGTTCAATAACCGTCTGAGCCTGGATGCGGCGTATTATAATACGCTGACCAAAGGCCAGATCAGCCAGGGCTTCAGAGCCAGCTATGCTACCGGTTTCGTTTTAAATACACAGAATGCAGCCTCTACCCGTAATGAAGGTGTGGAACTGACACTGGACCTGGCAGCGGTTCGCAAAACAGACTTTACCTGGAACATCCGTTTCAACTTCGCCCATATGTGGAATAAGGTGCTGGAACTGCCTGCCGCCATCCAGAAGGAATACTATATAGCGGATACCTGGCTGTATGGTAACGCCCGCGGTGGTTTGATCAGAGGCAATCCGGCTACTACCATAACCGGCTACCACTATTCCCGTAACAATACCGGAAGAATTCTGATCAATCCAACCACAGGCTTGCCTGTGATCGATGCTACTTTCGACGTGATCGGAGACCGCCTGCCGAAGTTTACATTGGGTACCCTGAACAGCTTCCGCTACAAGAACTGGAGCCTGAGCTTCCTTTGGGACCTGAAAGTGGGTGGCGATGTATTCAATGCTACTGAAATGTACCTGACCATTGCCGGAAAAAGCACCCGGACCAACGACCGCTTTACACCGAGAGTAATCGAAGGCGTTTTAAATGACGGTAAGCAAAACACTGCCAACCCTACACCGAATACCATCGTCATAGTACCGGGTTATACATCTGACTATTACAGATTACAATTGCCGGAGGAAGAGTTCGTTCAACATGATGTGAATTATTTGCGTCTGCGCGATCTGACACTTAATTATTATTTATCTCAAAACGCCCTGCGTAAGCTGAGAGCTTTCAAATCAGCCAGCTTATTCATTACCGGAAACGACCTGGTGCTTTTGACGAATTATAATGGTGCCGATCCTTCCGTCAACGGAAATACTGCCGGTGCCTCAGGCATTGGTGCCTTTGGATTTGACTATGGCAGCTTACCCACTCCGCTGGGTCTGAACTTTGGAATCCGCGTTGGTTTCTAAACTTTAAATGATTTAATAAAACGAAATGAAAAAGACACGCAATATATTTTTAGCAGGGGCCGCGTCAGTGATGCTTTTCGCTTCCTGCTCTAAAAAACTGGATGAGGCATATGCAAATCCGAACGCACCGACCCGGGTGCCTGTTGAAACCATCCTTCCGGGACTGATCGGTAACTTCCTGGGTAACTCCGCCGCCGCCGGTAGTGGTTATGGCCTGGGTGGTGACGGACTGATCATCGGACGGTACATCCAATACTGGGGTGACTATACCTCCGGATCGGCCAACGACCAGTATGACCGCATGGGTGGCGCAATCGGCGCTTCTGATGCCATGGGCAGTATCTGGGCAGCACATTATTTCGGAATGGGTCAGAACCTGAACCGCATGGTGGAATGGGCCAATGAAGAGCAGAAATGGGATTTCGTCGGAGCCGGCTGGGCTATCCGGGCCTGGAGTATGCTGGAAGCCACGAACGAATATGGCGATATCATTCTGAAAGAAGCGTTCAATACCAACCTGCAGACGTTCAAGTATGATCCGCAGCCGGAAGTGTATGATTCCGTAAGAGTCATAGCGTTCCGCGCTCTGGATTACTTCAGCAGGACGGATGGTCACATGGATCCTACTGTTTTTGGTAATGCTGACGCCTATTTCCTGGGCGGCAATATCTCCAAATGGAAGAAATTTATCTATGGTATCATTGCCCGGTCTTATGGATACATGAGCAATGTGACAGGCTATAATGCCGATTCCGTGATCAAATATGCCGATCTGGCCATGACACAGAACACTGACAATGCTTATCTGAAGTTTGCCAATACCGGCATTTCCGGTACCTCCAACTACTTCGGACCACTGAGAAGTAATGTGGGTGGCTTACGCCAGGGAAGCTATATAGCCGACCTGATGAGCGGTGCCAATACCGCCATGTTCACCGGTGTTTTTGATCCGCGCGCTCCCTATATGCTGCGTGAGAATGCAGCCGATACCTATAGAGGTATCATACCATGGAGAGGAGCTACGATCAGTACTTCAACCAACCCCCCATCGATTACCACACCGGCACAAAGCACCAATGGTCCTTTAGCGATCAATGAACATCCTGATAATTTCTGGGGCAATACCTATACCCTCACAACCGCCCCTTCTTCAGACAAGGGCCGCTACCTGTTCCGGAATGGTGTTGATTTCCCGATCATGACGGCTTCTGAAATGCAGTTCCTGAAAGCAGAAGCGGCCTACCGCAAAGGGGATAAAGCAACTGCTTTAACCGCCTATACGAATGCCATCAGCATGAATATCGATATGCTTACTTCGGTTTATTCTTTCAATGTACCCGCCGGCAAGCAGATCACTGCCGGAGCGAAAGCCACCTACCTGGCCAGCCCTGCTATTGTACCCAGTGCAGCCGGTTTGACGATGTCGCACATCATGCTGCAGAAATACATCGCACTGTTCGGATGGGGACCCCAGGAAACATGGGTGGATATGCGCCGCTTCCATTATACGGACAGCGAAGGTGGAAAGCAGGTGTACGCCAACTTTACACCTCCCACGGCTACAGAATTATATGTAAATAATAATCAGAAGCTGGTATACCGTGCCCGTCCACGTTATAATTCCGAGTACCTGTACAATATCCCTGAACTGGATCGTATCGGTGCCCTGGCCCTGGATTATCACACTTTACCAACCTGGTTCGCCAAATAATTAAACTAATGAACATGAGAAATAGCATCTATCTCTTTACGCTTCTGATAGCTGGGTTGCTGCTGGCATCTTGCGATCGTGATAAGGATATAAAGGTTCCCGAGAATGATGAATTGCAAGTCGGCGGTAATCTGAAAGTATACGATGGCGTTGTAACGGCCGCCCGTAACTATGTCTATGTAAACAATAAGCCCGTAACCGGTGCCGCATTGGCATTGGGCGGGGTATTTCCGTCCACCAATTACAGCGCCGTCCCAATTGGGAGCGCCTCTATTACAGTAAAGGATACCCTGGCAACAACTACCCAGTTTCCAGCCAATGTAGGCATAACAGTAAAGTCCGGCCGCTACTATTCCCTGTTCGTATGGGATACCTTAAACGCCGTAAAGACTAAAATAGTGGAAGATACGATTACGGTGCCTCTCGATACGGTAGCACGGATCCGTTTTGCGAATATCATTTCGTCTAAAACAGCTATACCGAATGTAGATATCTTTTCAACCAATCTGAATCGGAATATCTTCACCAATATTGCTGTAGGGGATGTAACCGGTTTTATCAATCATCCTTCCAAGAAAAGCGATGTATTTGCGGTAAGATCTACAGGCACCACTACCAATCTGGCAACCTTGACATTCACACCCGATCAGAAACGCAGTTATACACTGTTCTTCCGGGGACGGTACCAATCAGCGCCACCGGCTTCCGGTACCGCACCGGCCATTACCCGGACCTTATCGGTAACGACCAACAGATAAATAGCTCTTGATCAGCAATAAATAAAAAGCACTCCTCAGGGGTGCTTTTTTTATGCGCTTCCGCCAAAGAACATATAGCAGAGAATGATAGAGGTGATGATCCCTACCAGGTCGGCCAGTAACATGGTACCAACGGCATATCTCGTGTCCTTGATCGATACGGCTCCGAAATAAACAGCAATCACATAAAAAGTAGTATCGGAGGATCCCTGGAGGATGCAGGATAGCCGGCCGGCAAAAGAATCCGCCCCATAGGTAGTCATGGTGCTCACCATCATACCTCTGGCTCCCCCTCCGCTCAAGGGTTTGATGATGGCGGTGGGCAGGCCATCTACAAAA
>DATAHC010000284.1:0-4829 GCA_036263415.1 Flavisolibacter sp. | reverse complement strand
CGGGTACCGGTCTGCAGGTAGTAACCTACATCTTTCCAGCTACCTCCACGGATCACCTTACGCTTCATTTTGGGAGGATCGGAATCCTTGGCATTCCAGCGAACATCGGGGTTCATATCGTGCTGGAAGGTATAAGACCCTTCATAGTAGATGGAAGAGGTCCACTCTGCTACGTTACCGGCCATGCAATACAGACCGAAATCATTAGGCCAGTAGGCATCGGCACGCACCGTATAGAAACCACCGTCTTCGGGATAGTTACCACGGCCGGGCTTGAAGTTGGCCAGCAGACAGCCTTTCTTGTTTCTTAGATAATAGTTACCCCAGGGGAACATGGACTGGGAACGGCCACCGCGGGCAGCATACTCCCATTGAGCTTCGGTAGGAAGACGGAAGTCCGATTCCTGTACTCTCTTTTTGGAATCCAGCCAGGAGTTCAAATATTGGGTTCTCCACTCGCAGAAGGCAGCCGCCTGTTTCCAGTTCACCCCGACAACCGGGTAGTTACCAAAGGCAGGGTGGGCGAAATAGCGCTTCGTCATCGGCTCATTGTACGAATAAGAGAAGTCACGGATCCATACCAGGGTATCCGGGTAGATCTTTTCATCTCTCTTTACAATGAACGTAGAGCGGGGTTTATTGGCATTCTCTCTTTTAGCTGCTTCTTTCAGATCAAAGGTCTCTGAATGGTAGATCAGCTTGGTGGCATCAATTTCCTTTTTACCGAAAACGCGATCTTCAGGTGCCAGGATCAGATCTGCCATCTGCTCCATGATCTTCGGATCATTCCATTTTACTGTTTTCATTTTTGCCCAATCCACATGCTCGTTACCGTCGCCGTCAGCTTTCACATAACCCAGCTTCTTGGCGGCAATAGAATCCCGCACCCAGTAAACGAACTGGCGGTATTCATTGTTGGTAATTTCGGTCTGGTCCATCCAGAAACCGCTGATGGAAATGGAACGGTTGCGGGCGCTGAAGGCATAAGCAGGATCTTCATCGCTCGGACCCATATGGAAGGTACCCTGTGGAATGTAAACCATTCCCGGGGGTTTCGGAAGCACATAGCGGCTACCGGGCGAGATGCCGTGGAGCTGACCGTCTGCGGGTAAGCTGCCGCCTTTGTCTTTTTTTCCGAGGATTCCGCAACTTGCCATGGATAAGGATGCAAGGGCGAATAGCGTGTAGTAATGGTTTTTCATTTTCATACTCAAAGGTATTGGACAAATATAACGTTTTGAGATAAACGGTAACACAAGGTTAAAATTAAATTTTCTCATTTCCAAGTAGCCAAAATATTTTTTTAGGCATCAAATCAGTAACGGGTCCTGATGTACAATATTGTACATTTTGCAAATAATTTCAGTTACAGCAAGGCTTTCAACGCATTAACCGATTCCACCGGTTGATGGCATACGTAGTTTTCGCAAAAAAATAGAGCAGTTCTACGCGATGCTTCTTTACCCTTCAGCAATGGATACGCGTCATTGGATTCCAGGGATGCCATGATGAGGCGATGAGGTATGAAAAGACGCACTGTTTCCCCTAACAGACTGTTTGCTGAGGGGCCTATAATAGCGATCTCCCGTGTGCCGTGCACTACTTCCAGCAACAGGGACAGCCACAGGCCGAAGGAGGCCGGGAAGCGGATACAGGCTGTGCCCAGCGCACCCAGCATGGCCAGTGCCCGCACCTTCCACTCCGGCCGGTCCAGCAATACGGAAAGACGGAAGAGGTTGCGGGCCATGAGTGCGTTACCGGACGGCGTAGCGCTGTCGTACAGTTCCTTCTTGCGCAGCAGTATATCTTCCTGGTCATCCGGAGTGAAGTAGAACAGCGGCCCGGCTTCTTCCGAAAAATGCGCCAGTACATAGATCGTACGATCCGCCGCCTGATCCAGGCGGTGCAACTGACCGGAAACCTGGGCCAGTTCTATCTGAGCGGCGATAAAGGCGGCGTGATCATCCAGAAAGGCTGGAATCCGGGCCTGTCCTGCCTTCCAGGTATGAAACAGCAAGGGTCCTTTGCTCATATGTGTTTCGAGGAAATCCAGGTGCTTCACCGCCAGTTCCAGATAGCGGGGCTCGCTTAAAGCCGCATAGGCCTGGCACAGGCCTGAAACCGCCAGTGCATTCCAGCCCAGCAGCACTTTATCGTCCAGCTGGGGGCGAACCCTCTTTTTGCGCGCCTCCAGCAGTTTTTCTCTACCGCGCTTCAAGATTTCCCTGAACGCCTCCTCCGGAAGCTTTTCCCAGGCTGCCACATCCTTTTCCGGTTCCGGTATCCAAAGAATGTTTTTCCCTTCCCAGTTACCTTCTGGAAGGATGGCATAGAACCGGCAAAACAGGTCTGTCTCTTCCTTCAGGATTTCTTTAACCTCCTGGTACTTTCAGACATAATACCTACCCTCCTCCCCTTCACTATCCGCATCGAGAGCACTGGAATAGCCACCTTCCGCACTGCCAAGCTCTTCCTCCAGAAAAGAGATGGTCTGGATTATCCGTTCTTTGTAACGTTCATTTGAAGTGAGCTGATAGGCTTCGCTATACGTGCCCAGCAGTAAGGCATTATCGTAGAGCATTTTTTCAAAATGGGGCACCCGCCATTCCCGGTCAGTCGAGTAGCGGGCAAAGCCACCACCCAAATGATCATACAGTCCGCCATTGGCCATTTTATCGAGACTCAGCAATGCCTGATTCAATGCTTGCTGATCGTTATTCAGAAAAGCATATCGCAGCAGAAAACCAATCAGAAAGGTCTGAGGGAACTTCGGCGCTTCCCCAAACCCGCCCCATTCCCTGTCAGCCTGCTCCCATACCCTTTGAACCGCTTCAGCCAATCGCTCCTTTTCAAACAAGGTGTCGCCTCCTTCGTGCTTCAATAGATTTGCCATACCCTGCTGCAAATGCTGCGTCAGCGCCTCCGCCTGTTGTTCAATTTCCACTTTCTGTTCGCGGTATGCGGTACTTACGGCCTGCAGCAGTTCCCGCCACGAGGACCGGTTGAAGGCCCGCTGCGGCGGGAAATACGTGCCACCATAAAACGGCTTCTTATCCGGCGTTAAAAACATGTTGAGCGGCCAGCCTCCGCTGCCTTCCATTGCCTGTAAGGCATCCATGTAAATATGATCCACATCCGGCCGCTCTTCCCGGTCTACCTTGATATTCACAAAATGGGCATTCATATAGGCCGCCACTTCCGGATCTTCAAAACTTTCCCGCTCCATGACATGGCACCAGTGACAGGCTGCATAACCAATGCTTACCAGCACGGGTTTATCTTCCATCAGTGCCTTTTCAAAGGCCACAGGTCCATAAGGATACCAGTCTACCGGGTTATGCGCATGCTGCAACAGGTAAGGGCTGCTTTCATGGATCAGCCGGTTGGTGTATTGTATCCGTTGTCGGGGTTCCATACTGCAAAGGAGCTTTTATTGATTATGACCTTTCCTAACAAAAAAAGCACCCGATTACAGGTGCTTTATAAGTTATTTGAAGGGCATTCTATTTTTTCTTTGTTTCTGCGGACAGGAATTTTTCCAAAGCCGCCACCATGGAAGGTGAGGCAGGTTCAGGTGCCTTAATGCCCAGTTTCAGGCCCGCTTCTTCAATTGCTTTCGAGGTATTGTTGCCAAAAGCGCCGATCACCGTGCCATTCTGCTTAAACTTGGGCAGGTTATCGAACAGGCTTTTCACACCGCTGGGTGTAAAGAAGCAGATGACATCATATTCCCGGGAGGTCAGGATCTCTTTCACATCATTGCTGGCAGTCCGGTACATAAAGGCCAGGGAGAAATCGCAGTTATTGGTTTTCAGCCATCCGGTTATCTCACTATCCTGCTGATTCTCAGAACATACATAGAGGAATTTTTCATTGCTCTTGTGTTTGTTGATCACATCGAACAGGCTTTTGTTGGTGCCATCGGCGCCATAAAACACCTTACGCTTGCGGTAGAGTATGAATTTCTGGAGATACAGGGCAACGGCTTCCGTGATACAAAAGTATTTGGTATCCTGGGACACGCTTACCTTCATTTCCTCGCAGACCCGGAAGAAATGATCGATCGCATTGCGACTGGTGAAGATCACCGCCGTATGTGTTTGAATATCGATCTTCTGCTTACGGAAATCCTTAGCCGGAATAGCTTCCAGCCTGATGAAGGGATGGAAATCCAGCTCCACATCATACTTTCTGCCAAGCTCGAAATAGGGCGACTTATCGCTCTCCGGCCTGGGCTGTGTAATCAGTACTCTTTTCTTGTTTTTGGCCGAATTCTCGGCATTCACCCCTTGTTTTACCATTGTAAGGTTCGGCTATCGTTGATCAAAGTTAAGAAGATTCACTTAAAAACCTAAATAACAGTTTGTTAATCAGCAGCAGAGGTGCGATCTCAAAAGCCACCAGATAGATCAGAAAATGAAAGAAGCTGATGCGCACCTGGCGGTGCACGGAAATATAGGAAAGAAAATACCGGTAGGCGAACAGGCTGAGTACCACCGTGATACCCAGGTTCAAGGATGCCTGGTTTACGATTCCATAGCTAAAAGCCAGGAGCACAATAAAGGGCAGCAATACCAGCCCGATCACTTTATTGGTGGCAAACACTATAAAGATGTAGGTGTCAATGGCTTCAGAAACCTGGAAGATCCATCCCAAGAACTTTAGTACCAAATATTTAATTGTATAAATGACCAGAAGGCCAGCCGTACTGTACAGGAATAACAGCCAGAAATTCAGGTCGCCGGTCAGCTGAAAGCGCTGCAGCATCAGCGCCAGGAAAAATCCCAGACTGAGCAGGAAAAAGAGATTGAAGAAAAGGGAGGGTAAAG
>DATAHC010000283.1:0-6915 GCA_036263415.1 Flavisolibacter sp. | reverse complement strand
AAATTAATAACCGTTGTTTTGAGTGATATTAGGATTCGCTAAAATCTCAAAAGCCGGCAACGGTAATATAAATCTGAAATTGTCAGCTGCTAAGTTTTGCCATTGCGTACTCTGAACGTCACTTGCCTGGCGTTGAACAGGCAAACCTTTTCTCTTCAGGTCGAAAAAGCGGAAACCTTCATATGCCAATTCCTTGAAACGCTCATTAACAATCGCATCTCTTAAAGTTGCCTGATCTGCAAAGGTTGCATCAGCATAAGGAGTGATCCTTTTACTTCTCAAGAGATTGAGATCAGCAGCAGCTTCTGTAAGTTTATTCAATTCAGTATTGGCTTCAGCTCGTATCAGATACATTTCAGCTGTCCTGATTGCTTTAACATCTACAATACCACCACCCAATGAAGAAGAATAAAATTTCTTCACATTCGGTTTACCGCTGACTGTATTGAAATAGGCTGTTTTCCTTACATCAGTTGCGCCATATTGTGCAATGATTTTATCTGATGGGCTAAAATAAACCTGTCCTCCAGTAGTAGTAAAAATTGCACCTGCTGATGTTCCGGTTCTTTTAATTCGGAATAAGATTTCAGCATTACTGTTATCCGTCCATATATCTGTAAATGTTGCACCGCTAGCAAGTGGTTTTACATTTGAATTAATAACAGTGGTTGCATAGTTTACAGCATTTTGCCAGTCCTTTTTATATAATGCCACTCTAGCATGTATGGCATTGGCAGTGATCTGGTTGATGATCGTATCCTGATAATTTGCAGCTGATGGGGCTGATAAAATTGCCTTAGCATCTGTCAAATCCTTTTCTATCTGAGCAACTACGTCACCCATTGTACTTCTGGCAGGTTTTCCTAACAGGTTTGATACTGTCATAATGGGAACACCCACTGCGGAAGCATTATATACTCCTGAATAACGCTCTAATAATTCAAGATGGCCTAATGCTCGCAAAGCCAGCATCTGACCTTTCAGGGATTGTTTCTTTGCATCATCAGAACCAGTGGCGGGAACCTGATCAATTGATCCCAATACACGGTTGATCTGATCGATCATAGAATACATGCTGCTCCAGCCTGCTGTAACTCCGCCCCCTGAGGTAGGATCTGACTGATACGTCCATTTATATTCAAACTGTCCCTGTCCAGCATTATCAACGCCAAATTTTACTTCATCCGACAACACCGCATTGATATACATGGTATTCTCATAGTTATAACGAGAATAAGCTGTATAAGTGCCCTTTTGCAGATCCAATACATTCAAATAGGCATTGGTCTCATTGAAGGTATCTGTAGGGGAAAGGTCCAATTCCTTCTTGCAACCCGTGGCTAATAGCGCCATTCCCAGTGCAGATATTATGAATTTATTTTTAAACATAACTGTTCTGTAAATTAGATTAACGAATTAAAAACCAATTTCAATACCACCAGTCAGCGTACGTGGGTTGGGGTATTCTGATAAAGAAATATTGTTATTATCCTCAGGATCATATCCTTTCCATTTTGTCCAGGTAAGGAGATTACGTCCCAGAACATAGATCCGCACGTTTGACAATTTCAGGCGGCTTGCAACGCTACGTGGCAATGTATAAGAAAGAGTCAATTCCCTTAATCTCATAAAGTCAGCACTCTGAATCAATTTAGAGTTGAATGTATTACCATAAACCGGGCTTTGAGAACGAGCCTGATCTCCTGGTTTTTGCCAGAAATTAAGGCTAAGTGCCTGATTGAAGCCCTGACCCAGAAAATCCGGATTTTCCACAAAGAATTCCAGATTATTTACCCGAGTTGATCCTTTTTGGTAAGATAACAATGCGGAGAAATCAAATCCTTTAAAACGTACGGAGGTGCTGAAGCTTCCATTCCATGGTGCAAAATAAGTACCCCAGTTCGTAACGCGGTTGCCGGAAAGATAAGCATCTACAACCTTACCATTCAGGTCATAGAATAAAGGTTTACCGGTTGCAGCATCAACTCCAGCCCAGCCCACTTCATAATGCGTACCAATAGGCTTTCCAACTTCATATAAACCAGTACCACCCTCAAAAGAAGAAACCTGGCCTAATGATGTGATCCTATTTTCATTATACGCACCTAAAGCTGTCAATGTCCACGTAAGATTGTTCTTACGAATCACATCGAAGTTTACAGTGTACTCAATACCACGGTTTCTGACACTACCTGCATTCACATTAAGCAATCCGAAGCCGCTGGTAGCTGATAAGGTTTGCTGTGCAAACAGGTTATCGGTAATTCTATTATAGGCTTCAACAGAACCAAATAATCTGCTTCTGAAAAAGGCATAATCCAAACCAATATTCAATTGCTTGGTGTATTCCCATTGAGCATCCGGGTTACCTGGATTCGTAACCTGAATACCTGGATTTCCATTATAGCTTACGTTAGCAGCATAAGTAGCCAGGTAACCGAAGTCTCCGAAAACGAAGTTATCAGCATTTGCTGAAGTACCATAGCTCGCGCGCACACGAAGTGTATTGGTGTTGCCGGCATTTCTAAGGAATTCTTCAGCTTTGGCATCCCAGATCACACCCACTGAGTAGAATCCTTTGAAACGGTTGTCTTCCGGAAGAGAAGAGGCTCCATCATAACGGAAAGATGCGTTGATGGTATATTTTCTGTCAAATGTA
Source organism: Flavisolibacter sp. (assembly GCA_036263415.1). Lineage (GTDB taxonomy): Bacteria > Bacteroidota > Bacteroidia > Chitinophagales > Chitinophagaceae > Flavisolibacter. The sequence continues at coordinate 4,256 of DATAHC010000283.1, read as the reverse complement.
TACTTACCGATCAGGATACCGGCAGAAATAGCTCTTTGAGATTTACCGCCTGTAATTGTAGAAAATAACAGGTTAGAAGCGTTACCCTGAGTGATGGCAGCTGGAGTTGCCGGTGTTCTTGGATCAATACCAAAACCCGTAGAAGTGAACACTTTAGAGTAATATTTAGTGAAATCACCATAAGCAGTCAGATTAACATCATGCTTTTCGTTGAATACCTTTCCATATCCCAGAGAAACACGTCCCTGCAGCTGAAGGAATCGAGATAGTTCTTCCAGTAGTGAACCGGATTTTGTCGTTGCAGAAGTCGAAGTTCTGGCATTGAAACGTCTGGCATCCCCATAAATGGTAGATTGAGTTTCACGGAAATCCAAACCTGTCAAAATACCAGCTGTGATGTCTTTTGTGATTTGATAATTTGCATTGATACCCAATACCGCTTTACCCTGGTTGCTGTAATTCTGGTTAAAATTCATGGCATCAACCAGATTTGGCCCAGAGTAAGGGAGTCCAGAGGCATTATTCCCTGAACCATCCGGCTTTAACACCGTTAAATAAGAAGGCGTAATGCGGGCAGTAAGGAATGGATTGGAAGTACTGTTGCTTGTTGTACTTTCCTGAAAATTTCTCTTATTATAACCAACCAATGTAGAAATTGACGCCGTAAAGCGGTCTCCACCATAATCCAGGTTATTTCTCAAAGTATAGCGTTCGAGGTCAGATCTGTTGATAATACCCTGCTCTTTATAATAACCAAACGAGCTGAACATTCTGGTTTTACCTTGTCCTCCGGAAATGCTTATATCATGGCTATTAAAAGAACCATTTCTGAAAAACACATCGTCCCAATCAGTGTTGATTTTACGCAGACTGTCAAGAATTCTATCACCATCTGCAAAGTCAGCTGCTGTTTTTGCCGTCCTTGCCCCTCCTACCAATTTCCATGGATTTGTTCTGGCAAACTGCCATCCGGGGATATTGCCTAATGTATTAAAGTTCGACAATCCTGTAGTAGCTGTCGGATTACTGTTCAGAAACACCAATCCGTATGCTTCCTGAGATTGCAGGAGCTGTTCGGTATTCATCATCTGATAGTTAAAATCGGGACGAGTGGTTACTCCAGCCTGACCGCTATAATTAACCCTGATTTTACCACTTTGACCTCTTTTGGTAGTCACTACAATTACACCAGCAGCACCTCTTGAACCATATAATGCAGAAGCAGACGCATCTTTCAATACATCTACAGATTCGATATCATTCGGGTTGATGCTTTGGAATACGCTTGCTTCTACCGGAATACCGTCCACTACATATAGAGGAGTACTACCGCCCAAAATGGATGTAGGACCTCTTAGTGTAACAGCAGCTGCCGTACCAGGCTGACCTCCACCGGAAAGAACGGTCAATCCGGGAGCTTTACCTTGTAAGATCTGCTCAAAAGATGCAACCGGCACGTGATTCACCTGCTCGGCAGTAACTTTTGTTGAAGCACCGGCATATTCAGACTTTTTCTGTCTGCTGAAACCGGTTACAACTACCTCATTTAAGGTACTGTTTGACTGAACTAATGTGATGTTTAACGTTCCTGAGGTTGGAATATCTACCGTTTGAGTAGCATATCCAACAGAAGTAAATGATAAGGATTTAGCATTTGCTGGTACAGAAATTGTATAATTTCCATTACCATCTGTAGCTGCAGCCAAAGTAGAATTTACAACTGTAACGTTTACGAAGGGAAGTCCCTGACCAGAGTTGTCAGAAACTTTACCGGAGATTGTCCGGGTTTGAGCCAAGAGCTGCGCACTAATCAGAAGCGCTCCCAGCAGCATGAACAGTAGTCTTCTCATGTGTTTGATTATAATTAAAAAGGTCTAATAATTAGATTTGGTCTAATACTGTCATTCAAAGCAATAAAATGACAGTCCAGGCAAGACAAGACTGAAACTTTATTTAAAAAGCTGCACGAATTTAAGAGAACCTTAAAAAAAAGTTATAGAAGCGTGAAATATTATATTTCCATGACAAACAACTTGATAGAAAATATTTTTATATATAAAATAGCTGTTATTCAATAAAATTAATTTTAAGTGTATCTCATTAGGCTTGTATTAGTATGAAAGTTTATATTATATAAATAATGAAGCAACCAGTTTTTTATTAAGGATCAGTTGTATTATATGAAATTCAAAAGGGAAACGAATCATAAATTGATATATTATAATAAAAAGCCCTGCCAGTTGGCAGAGCTTTTACTTTTCTCTAAGCAGTATCTAGTTATCTGTCATTAAGCGATTCAATATGAGCTCGGTAGCCGAGATCGGCCAGATATATTGCGGTGCGCTGGAAGGAACAGCCGCTACAGATCCTTTTGCAGGAATGGTAAGACCCAACCGTAACAAGTCAGGACTTCTCAATCCCTCCCCTAAAAACTCAATTCTTCTTTCAGTAAGGATGAGCCCGATCAGCTCTGCCTGTGAAGCAGGAGCAAACGTTGTAGTATTATCGGAACGCTGCCGTACAGCATTTAAAAGCGCTACCGCCCGGGCATCCACACCAGCATTGGTACGCGCCAGCGCTTCAGCAAGATTCAAAAGCACCTCAGCGTATCGAATAACCGGTACATAATCTGTATAAGGAGAGCCGGCACCATACTTATTATTCAGGTAGCTTTTACCACCTGATACGGTAATGAAAGTTCTTCTTTTATCCGTGGCTTTCCAGTTGGCATCGCCCAGGATACCGGAGGGATTCAGAGAATATTCCCCATTTCCGGTAGTTTTTCCGAAATAATAGCCTACCTGATTTTGTGTGCCCGGTGTTTCATTAGCATTAAATGGCATGGAGAAGATCGACTCATTGGTTGTATAGCTTTTAAACACATTCGTTATATCAGCCTCCAGCGCATGTGGTACTCCGGTCGTTGCCTTGAAAGGTGCCGCTGCCGATACGATCTTATTTGCCTCAGTTATCACTTCCGCATATTTCTGCATGCTCAGATACACTCTTGTCTTAAGGGCGATGGCCGTATTCTTATGAGCCCTGACCGTATTGGTGGCAGCCACCCCATAAGTTGCCGGAAGGTTGGTTTCTGCATAATTGAGATCATCCAGCACCTGGGAGTAGACCTGTGCGACAGAGGCTCTTTCCAGATCATAATTACCAGCCCCGGTATTGGCGGTAAGCCGCAATGGAACACCGGGCTTGCTACCATTGCCATCATAATAGGGCCTTGCATATAATTGAAGCAGACTGTAATAACTCAACGCACGAAGCAAACGGGCCTCAGCAGTATAGTTCTTAGATAAAGCATCGCCTACAACGGCCGTACCGGTAGTGTTCATACCATCCAGAAAAACATTGACCAGGTTGATCACATAATATGCCTGTGACCATAAGCCGGTAACCTGTGCATTATTATTGTTGGCTGTCAGGTTCCACACCTCCAATCCGGTTACGCCATTGGTCAGCTCATTCAAAAATTCTTCCCCGCGGATGTCGTTATAAACGACATACCGACCTCCATAAAATTGTCCTGAGCGAAGGGCTCCGTAAAGTCCCCTCACCTGGTTTTCCACCCTGTCTTTTGTAGCAAAGGCAGAGGCATTTGATATAGAGGTAGTGGGAATGGGATTGAGACTTTCCTTACTACAGGAAGCCATTATGATTCCTGTCAGTAAGAAACTATATATGATTTTATTTTTCATGCTTTTAAGATTTGATACGTAAACATTAAAATCCAATGTTAAGTCCAACAGTGATGGTGCGGCCATTAGCCACCTGATTCCGGTCCACACCCTGGTTGGTAGTACCATTACCATTACTGGAAGTTTCAGGATCAGGGCCCGGGTAGTCCGTTAAGATGGCCAGGTTATTTCCGCTGATATAAAAACGGGCGCTGGATATCTTAGCTCTTTCGGTGATCGTTCTGGGCAGGTTGTAACTGAGTGTAAGGGAACGAAGTTTGAGGAAATCACCCTTAAATACATTTACGTCCAGGGGATAAGATGATCCATTAGAGATGTTGTCTCCATTGACCAGCCTGGGTGTTTCTGTGATATCGCCCGGCTTGGTCCATCTTTCCAGTACATCCACGGTATTATTCCAATACCGCTGATCTTTCAAGCCTGCAAAGGAACCATAATACAGGTAAAAACCGGTTTGAAACGTCAGCAGTGCATTTAATTCGAATCCTTTATACCGGAACGTATTGTCAAATCCACCGATGAATTTAGGATTGGTATTTTTATAGATCT
>DATAHC010000282.1:0-9008 GCA_036263415.1 Flavisolibacter sp. | reverse complement strand
TATAAGATTCACCTATCTGTGGGCTTATTGCTTTATATGCCAATAGCTATTGTTATCTGCCTTTTTACCGCTACCGGATTTGGCTTATGGCTGGCGGCCCTTAATGTGAAGTACCGCGATTTCCGGTATGCGCTTCCCTTTCTGTTGCAGCTATTGTTTTTTGGTACCCAGGTAATCTATCCTTATTCGGTATTCAAGCATTCCGCGTGGAATTATCTTTTTGCTTTCAATCCCATGAATGCCGTAGTTGAATTATTCCGGTCTGCGCTCATCAGACAGCAACCTGACAGCACTCTTATTGCGATCGGCCTAACGACGGGGATTCTGATCACCCTTTCCGGTTATCTATTTTTTAAGAAGACAGAACAATATTTTGCCGATCTGGCCTGATGGAAAACAGTATAGAAATACAGGGACTGGGTAAAAAATACAAGCTGCAAAACGCTCCTTATCTGACGGTGCGTGAAGCGCTGGGTCAGGTTCTTAAAAGAAAACCACGCCCAAGTTTCTGGGCTTTGAAGGATATAAATATGACGATACGGCAAGGCGACCGTGTTGGAATTATTGGTAAGAATGGTGCGGGTAAAAGTACCTTTTTAAAGCTATTAAGCCGTATTACTCCCCCTACCACGGGACGTATTGACATCCTGGGGCGCGTAGCCAGCCTGCTGGAGGTAGGAACCGGTTTCCATCCTGAGCTGACCGGTAGGGAGAATATATATTTGAACGGGTCCATACTGGGATTGAAGCGTCATGAGATTACTTCACGCCTGAACGAGATCATCGAATTCAGTGGTGTGGAAGGATTCATTGACAGCCCACTGAAGCATTTCAGCAGTGGCATGCAGTTACGACTGGCCTTTTCTGTTGCCGCTCACCTGGAGCCAGAGATCCTGCTTATCGACGAGGTACTGGCCGTAGGAGATCTGGAGTTCCAAAAGAAATGTTTGGCAAAAATGAATGAAGTAAGCCAGAAGCAAGGGCGGACGATCGTATTCGTTAGTCACAATATGAATTATCTGGCTGCTTTATGTAATACGGCTGTATTGCTGGAGGAAGGCAAGGTAACCGCAACCGGACCGGTTTCTGAAGTGATCGGAACGTATGTGACGTCACTTTCCAGCCTTTCCGGTGAAAAGAAATGGGACCTGTCCGAACGGCCCGGTGATGATACTGTGCGGTTGAACGGGATCCGGCTGATTACGGGAGAGCAGCACACTACGGATGCTTTTCCGGTGAATCAATCCATCGGTATTGAAATGGAATATGAGGTCTTGCAAGCCGGAACCGTATTGTGGCTCGGCTTCAATATTTATAATCAGCAAGGCCTGAATGTGTTCGATACGCATAGTGTAAGCAGTGATTATTATGAAACGCCACATCCTGCAGGTCTATACAAAGGCACTGTATGGATCCCCCCTCATTTGCTGAACCCGGGGAATTTTTTAATAAGCGGCGCCATTTTTAACCACCTCCGCCAGGTGATTCATTTTCATGTAAGGGATGCCATACTCCTGCGTGTTTTTGATGTGCTGGACAGTGTTACGGCCCGGGGAAAAAGTCCGGGAGAATTTCCCGGAGTGGTTCGGCCATTATTACCCTGGACTATTAAATCTGTAACCCATGAAGCCTGAATGGACTGGTGAGCGGCTTGAAACGTTCCTGCATAATGAAACGGCCCTGGAACATTTGCACCGCTATAGTGTGGCCTGCTCGCTTGCTGCCGGAAAAGATGTGCTGGACCTCGCCTGTGGAGAAGGCTATGGATCGGCCTTACTGGCCCGGGTAGCTGATAAGGTGCTGGGAATTGATATTGACTCCGCTACCATACATGCTGCACAGCAGCGTTACCAGCTGCCCAATCTGAGGTTTGCCATCCATAATGCAGTGTCCATTGAAAACCTGGGTGAATCCTTTGACCTGATCGTTTGTTTTGAAACATTGGAGCATATCAATGAGCAGGAACAACTGATGAAGGTTTTTAAAAAACTGTTACGTCCGGAAGGTTTACTGATCATTTCAACTCCGGACAAACTGAATTATAGCGATAGAAGCGGATATCAGAATCCCTTCCATCTGAAAGAGCTGTATGAAGATGATTTTAAAAGGCTGATAACATCCCATTTCTCCTATTCCACTTTTTACAGGCAAAACTTTATTCAGGGATCCTTACTGCAACCTGAGTCTCACAACGGTATGATGCAGTTTTACCAGGGTAATTATACCGCTATTCAGGCTGTAGCCAATCCGGTGCACTACTGGCTGGCCATCGGTTCAGATGTTCCCATAAAGGAACCAGGTACAAGCATCTTTCAAAACCGGGAATTCTTGAATCAGGTAACCGAAGAAGATGTAAACGCTATCAAAAGCAGCCTTAGTTACCGGCTGGGTCATTTTCTTTTAACTCCTTTTAAATGGATCAGAAACCTGTTGCGATGAAAGTGATGGGTATGATAGCCTCCCCAACGGATCCGGCCTCCAGGTTCAGGATCCTTCAATACAGAGGTCCACTACGGACAAAAGGAATTCACCTCGATTGCCCTGTCTACTATCCTCTCCGTGATGCTGATCCTTCGACAGCAACCAGGAAAATGCAGCAATGGTCGCACATTAATTCCTGGCGCAGCTGGAATATTTTAAAAATAGCCGGAAGGCTTCCGATACTGGCCAGGCAATTTCAATATGATCTGCTGTGGCAGAACCGTTTGATTCTGCCTCATCATTCCCTTCTTGAAACCTTTTTGAGGAAGCCGCTGGTTTTCGATTTTGATGATGCCATATGGATGACGGAAGGATCGTATCATGTGGATAAGGTCCTTCAAAAGGCCTCACATGTCTTTGCCGGGAATGCCTTTCTGGGCGATTATGCCCGTAAGTTCAATAAATGCGTGACGATCATTCATCCTGCTATTGATTCAGAAACGTATTATCCGGATCCCCGGCATGAAACACCATTTACCATAGGATGGATTGGTACCAGGAGTAATTTCCACAACCTAGAATTGATCAGAGAGGCTGTCCATAATTTTCTGGAAACCCATCCGGACGCCCGCTTCCGCATTATTTCTACAGAGGCTCCTCCTGGGTTTAACTATGATGGGGAACGGTTCTGTTTTGAATTATGGGATATGGAGCGGGAAAACCAGCAGATCAACCAATTTTCCATTGGGCTGATGCCGCTGTATGATTCGGAATGGAATCGGGGAAAATGCAGTTACAAAATGCTTCAGTATATGGCTTGCGGAAAACCGGTGGTGGTATCTCCTGTTGGAATGAATCAGGAAGTTTTGAAAATGGGTTCTGCAGGATTTGCAGCTCGTACCACTACAGAATGGGAAAAGGCATTTGTAGAACTAAAACAAGATGCGGCACTTTACCACGCATGTTCCCGCGAGGCATTACAAATTATTTCGGAGCATTTCACCATTAGAAATAGAGTTGTTGAGATCGAAAAAATTTTTAGAGATCTGATTTAACATTCTCAGGGACTGATAACCTATGATACAATTCCCTGTACTTCTCTATGCAGATTCCCATGTTAAATTTCCTGAAGGCCCGCTTTGCAACGACTGCCATTTCCTGACGCATGCTCTTGTCCATCATCAGTTGCCTCAGATACTTTGAAAGTAAGGCCACATCGTATGATTTCCCATCATAAGGAATGGTAAAGCCGGCAAATTTACCGGATGGAGCATCTTGGATCATTGTTTCAATCTCTCCTACCCGCGTGGCAATTATAGGTAATCCAACATAGAGTGCTTCGACAATTACAGAAGGCAAGGATTCGAAGGGAAACAGGGTTGGCAATACCAATACATCAAACTGTTCCATGATCGATACAGGATCCGGATGAAACCCGGTGAAAGTTATCCGGTTATTGGTGTTGGATTGCTGAAGTTGCGTTAAATAATCCCCTTCACCCACCAATATCAGCCGGGCAGTATCGGGAAGTGTTTCAAAGGCTTTTAGAAGAGCATTCCAACCTTTTTCTTTTACACCCCGTGCTACCATTCCAATGATGAAAAGATTTTCGTCCTTTACGTTTCGTAATGACAACCTCATCCCTTTTCCCAGTGGTTCAAAACCATTATATATTTTCCTGATTTTTTGTTCGGGCAGTTGCCACTCCGCTAGAAAGAATGTACGCTGTTCCTCACTGACCACCACCCATTGATCTACCTGTGCTTTCAATAAACGCATCTTATTAACCATCCGGTTCCATATGCCCCTGCCAAATTTCTTATAGTGATCATACTGGGCGGAGTAGTCTCCATGTACAGTGACCAGGTGGTGAAATTCAGGCGCCTTTCTTTTCAGTTGGGCAATCAGGTGATCGGTCTTTATATAATTTGTGTGGATGATGCAACCCGGCTCCATGAATTTGCGGATCCATGTTTTATATGTCTGCTCGGAAAAGGAGTAATCTGACCTCAAAGAAAACAAAAGCTTGTCCAGCTTTTTACTCAATTTAAATGTTTTGTTTTTCCTTCTTATGATGGTGACTTCCGGGAAATGACTGGTTATGGTTTTATTTTCATAAGAAGGTTCAAGCAGTAAAACCTGTACCGGAACGTTTTGCGCTATAAGGCCACGTGCCAGCCGGAGGATAAACAGTTGGGTTCCCCCTTCCATAAGATTCTCTGTAATCAAAAGGACCTTCGGTTCTTTACGGGCTCCTGAATTTAGTCTGATAGATTCCGTTTCTGACAAAGTTTGCGGTATTCTGTATGAATGTATAAATAAACAATTATTTTGCTGAAATCCATCCGAAAGAGCATGATAGAATTCAGGATAACTGCTATTATCGTTACATACAACCGGCTCGAACACCTGCAGAAGGTAATCGCTGCCATCAGGTGTCAAACGATGCAGGTATCCGCAATTATTGTGATCAACAACGAATCAACGGATGGTACAAAAGAATGGCTGTCGGCACAAAGCGAACTGATTTCCATTCACCAGGCAAATACCGGTGGGTCAGGCGGATTTTTTTCCGGCACTAAAAAAGCAATGGAGCTACAGAATGACTGGCTCTGGATGATGGATGACGATGTAGCGCCAGAAGCTGATTGCCTGGAGCATTTATTGAATTATTCCGATATATCTCAATGCCTGATACCGCTGCACATTGATACCAATGGCAGCTTGTTACCGGCAGAACGATGGATCGATCCTGCAACAGCCCGCATCAGCAACCTATTCAACAGATCCTACCAAAATGGAAAAAAATTTTGGTTCACCAATATGGGTTCTTTTGAAGGTATGCTGATTCATCGTTCAATTGTGGAGCGGACAGGTTTTCCGGATCCCCGGTTTTTTATCATGCATGATGATCTCCTGTTTGGATTGATGGCCAGCCGGTTCACGAATCTATGTGTGGTCGCCGATGCACGCATGCAAAAACTACCCGTACAACGATCAGCTGAAAGCCGATACCGGTCACTATATTTTCAATTCCGAAACCTATGGATGCTGGAGGAATACCTGGATCGGGAATGGCCCGGTTATTCTGCTTATCGTAAAAGAAGAATTAAGTTGCAATTCCTGTATGAATGCTATACCATCATGCGATCTTCCGAATATAAAAGCCGGTATCGTGCCTTTCGTTTTTTATGGAGGGCCTTTTTGGATTATAAAAGAAAAAAAGCAGGGCCAGGATTTTGAATAGAAACCGCCATATTGTAATTGTATGTTCCCGGCTCGATCTTCCAGGCGGAATTGAGAGGGCTGTCGTTTCTACTGCGCATTTGCTCAGTCAGACCTATCAGGTAACCTTACTGATCCTGGATCAGGTAAGCAACAGCTTTTATTCCATCGATTCTTCGGTTTCGGTCGTTCATGAAGATCTTACTTTCGGAATTCAAATTCCCGGTAATTTTCTTTCCAGAAAGTGGAAATTGATACAGGATATCAGACGGTTGAGGAACATAATACGATTGATCCGCCCTGATTTCATTATAGGTTCTGAAATGGTTTTTTCTGTTTCCCTTGTACTGGCAGGTGCCCGGAAATACAGTAAGGTTCTGGCCTGGGAACATCACCATTTTCTATGGCTGAAGCCAGGGTCTTTCTGGAAAGCTTTACGTTCTATAACCTATCCGAGGCTAAATGGAATTGTTTGTCTCAATCAACGTGAGGCTGATCTTTACCGAAGACTGGGCAAAACAGATGTCATACCCAACTTTATTTATTCGAAAACGACCCATTCTACTCTTTCGAATAAGGAATTGCTGAGCATTGGCTGGTTCATACCCCGGAAGGGGATTGATTTATTATTAGCGGCGGCAGGCATTGTATTGAAGCAGTATCCGGATTGGAAATGGCGGCTTATAGGAAAGGGTGAAATGGAAGAACAAGTACGCGACTTCACAGAAAAAGAGGATTTGGGAAATCAGCTACTAGTCGAAGCACCTCAATCGGAGGATCTTGACCACCAATATGTAGGAAGTTCTCTTTTTGTACTGAGCAGCCGTTCCGAAGCCTTCCCGATGGTGCTTTTGGAAGCACTCTCTTTTGGCGTCCCTTGTATAAGTTTTGATTGTGAAAGCGGACCTTCAGATATTATCACTCACGGAGAAGATGGTATACTGGTTCCCAAAGAGAACGTACCAGCATTGGCAGACGCTATTATTCAACTGATCAAAGAGGAGGAAGAACGAAAAAAAATGGGTGAAAAGGCTTTGGAAAATATAAAGCGCTTTTCACCCGAAGTTATTTTAAAGAAATGGCAAGTTCTGCTGAACGAGCTCTAATCATCAAGTTTCAACACCGCCAGGAAGGCTTCCTGAGGAACTTCCACATTGCCTATCTGACGCATCCTTTTCTTACCCTCTTTCTGCTTTTCCAATAGCTTACGCTTACGGCTGATGTCACCACCATAACATTTGGCGGTTACATCCTTACGCATGGCAGAGATATTCTCACGTGCCAACACTTTAGCGCCAATAGCGGCCTGAATGGCAATCTGGAATTGTTGTCTGGGTAAGAGTTCCTTCAGCTTTTCGCAAAGCTTTCTTCCAAAGTCCTGGGCCCTGCCCCTGTGAATCAATGCACTCAGGGCATCCACTTTATCGTTATTGAGGAGAATGTCCATTTTAACGATATCTGCTTCACGATAGCCGATAGGATTATAATCGAAAGAGGCATAGCCCCTGGTTTGCGATTTCAGCTTGTCATAAAAATCAAATACGATCTCGGTAAGCGGCATTTCGAAGGTCAGCTCAACCCTGGTCGGCGTCAGATAATTCTGATTGATCAAAATACCTCTTTTGCCCAGGCAGAGGGTCATAATATTACCGATGTATTCCGGCTTGGTAATGATCTGCGCCCGGATAAATGGTTCCTCGATCCGGTCTGTGGCGACCGGTTCAGGCATCTCAGCCGGATTATTTACAATAACCTTCTCACCTTTTGTCGTGTAGGCAATGAAACTAACGTTAGGAACCGTAGTAATTACCGTCTGATTGAATTCCCGTTCCAGTCTTTCCTGGATGATCTCCATGTGCAGCAATCCAAGAAAGCCGCAACGAAATCCAAAGCCGAGGGCCTGTGAAGTTTCCAGTTCAAAGGTGAGCGAGGCATCATTTAGCTGAAGCTTATCCATGCAATCCCGCAGTTCCTCAAATTCATCGGTATTAACAGGGAAGATCCCGGCGAATACCATCGGCTTCACTTCCTGGAATCCTTTAATCATTTCCTTTGTCGGATTCACCGCATTGGTAATGGTATCACCTACTTTAACCTCTTTGGCATTCTTGATACCGGTTATAATGTAACCAACATCGCCTGCCCGAACTTCCTTACGGGTTTCCAGCGATAATTTAAGGATGCCCACTTCATCTGCTTCATAAACCTGATCTGTAGATACAAACTTGACCTTATCGCCCTTACGAAGGGTTCCATTTAAAATTCTATAATAGACGATAATGCCCCTGAAGCTATTGAAAACGCTGTCAAAGATGAGTGCCTGTAAGGGATCATCCGGGTTTCCTTTTGGAGCTGGGATGCGCTCTACGATCGCTTCCAGAATGGCATCCACACCAATTCCGGTACGTCCGCTGGCTAGCAGAATATCTTCTGGTTTGCAACCGATGAGGTCAATGATCTGGTCCTTTACTTCCTCGATCATAGCCCCATCCATATCGATTTTATTGATCACCGGAATGATTTCGAGATCGTTTTCAATAGCCAGATAAAGATTGGAAATCGTTTGCGCCTGGATACCCTGAGTAGCATCAACCAGTAATAAGGCACCTTCACAAGCCGCCAGGGCACGGCTGACTTCATAGCTAAAGTCCACGTGACCGGGGGTATCGATCAGGTTCAGCGTATAATTATCGTTTTTATGCTTGTAATTGATCTGGATCGCATGGCTTTTGATCGTGATCCCTTTCTCCCGTTCCAGGTCCATGTCATCCAATACCTGATCCATCATTTCCCGGTCGCTAATGGTATTGGTAGTTTGTAATAAGCGATCTGCCAGGGTACTTTTTCCATGGTCGATATGTGCAATGATGCAAAAATTCCGGATATTCTTCATGTTCTAAGCCCTTTTCGGGATGCGCGAAGGTAATTGATTTAGGCGGGATTGCCGAGCCCGGGAGGGGGTTTAACATTGTTGCTCCTAAAGTGGCAAATCATTATAAGCCAAGTGATAATCGCTCTTTTTTGGAAAGCTTGCCAAGTACCAATTGATAACTTTGCCGGAGGCGCTCTTCCCATTCTTTTTTGTGAAGCTGGTCCGCTTTTTCCACCAAAACCCATTTTGCTCTGGCCAGGTAGGGTGCAGGCCTGAATCCTTCAGCCTGACATAATTCTTCGAATTCCTCGTCCTTAACCTTAAAAGAGCAGGAAAAGGGAGGATTGAGGGCAGCTACGCAGTACATTTTTCCACCCACTGAAAATACAAGGTCGTTTTCCCATTTTACATCCTCGGTACTTCCTTTCAGGGAAAGGCAAAACGTTCTGAGTAAATCAATATTCATGTGCTAATGTAAAAAATCCGCAAT
>DATAHC010000281.1:0-5716 GCA_036263415.1 Flavisolibacter sp. | reverse complement strand
GTATGACCATGCTTTCCAGGTGTGGGAGCGTTTTCAGGATCGATAGTTTATCATTCTCATTCAATACGCGTGTACAGTTCCCTTCAATTAGCCCGTAAATACTGGAAATATTATAAGAATGCCTCCAATGGGAAGGGTCACGGAATGCATTCACCCTTTGTTTTTGACTTTATCCTGCGGGTGCTGAACAACAAAAATCACTATCAGGCATCCGCCGCCATTGAGAAACTTCGAAGTGAAGTTCGGCGCGACAAAACGATGCTCGATATCGAGGATCTGGGCGCAGGCTCCAGGAATAAAAAGACGCCGGCCAGCAGAACGGTAAAACAATTGGCCCGTACAGCCCTTAAAAGTCCTAAATATGCACAGGTACTCTACCGGCTGGTGAAGCATTACCAGCCTGCTACCATTATCGAATTAGGCACTTCTCTGGGCCTAACCACCGCTTACCTGTCAGAAGCCAATCCGGAAGCCCGTATCTGGACCATTGAAGGCAGCCGGTCAGTCCATCTGAAAGCCATGGAACACTTCAAAAAGCTAGGATTAAAGAATATTAAAGCCTTGCATGGCGCTTTTGATGAATGGCTTCCGAACCTGTTGGACTCTGTTCCTGTCATTGATCTTGCCTATATAGACGGTAATCACAGATATGAACCAACGATCCAATACTTCCATCAATTGCTTGCTAAGAGGACCGATCATACTATCTTGGTCTTCGACGATATCCACTGGAGTGCAGAAATGGAGCAGGCCTGGGAAGAAATTAAATTGCATCCTGAAGTACGATATACCATAGATATCTTTTTCCTGGGCTTTGTATTCTTCCGTTCCGAATTCAAAGTAAAACAGGATTTCGTTATTCGTTACTGATGCGCTTTTTAATACTCTTATTGCTGCTTTCCGGAACCGTTCAGGGGCAGGATTTCTCTCTATATGAAAAGCACTATTTCAATGCGCCGGAACTGAATATGCCCTACCGGTATCTCCGGCCTGCGGTAACAGATTCAACTGGCCGCTTCCCCCTCATCATCTTTCTTCACGGGGCCGCTCAAAGGGGTTTTGATAATGAGTCACCCCTGGCCATCGGCGGACGTTTCTTTTTACGCGACAGTGTCCGCAGGCAGTATCCGGCTTTCATATTATTTCCGCAATGTCCTGAAATCGACACCTGGGCTTATTTTGAGATAAAAGAACCTATCCGGGGTGGTACGGCTGATTGGAATTTCCCTTTTCATAAACAGCCAACCGGGGCCGGAACTGTACTGAAGCAACTGATTGATTCACTGGTGCGGGCCGATGCTATTGATCCGGACAGGGTCTACATCGGCGGACTTTCCCAGGGCGGAATGGGGGTTCTGGACCAGCTGGCGCGGTTCCCGGGGTTTTATGCAGCCGGCTTTTCCATCTGCGGGGCAGGTGCAGTTCAAACAGCCAGATATATAGCGAACCGGTCCGCTTTATGGCTGTTCCATGGTGCTGAGGACGACGTGGTTCCGGTAGATTTTTCCCGGCAGTATTTTAAAAGATTATCGAAAGCGGGCGCCGATGTGCGGTATTCCGAATACAAAGGTATAAAGCACAATAGCTGGAACGAGGCCTTTCAGGAACCGGACTTGCTGCCCTGGCTCTTCAGCAAAAACAAAAAAGGGCACTGATAATCAGAGGAACAATTTTTTTGCTCTATATTGACACCATGATTGTCGGTATTTTGAAAGAGCCCCCAGGTGAAACAAGGGTGTCTCTCTTACCTGAAGCCGTGGCACAGCTTGTAAAGAAAGGAATTCGTGTTCTGGTCGAAACAAATGCCGGTCAGCTTTCGGCGGCAACGGATCAGGACTATACCAAGGCAGGCGCCGCTGTAAGCGATGCGGCTGCCATTGCAGCGCAGGCCGATATCATTCTGGCACTTCAGCAGCCTTCGGTTCCCTTAAACAGAAAAGGTATCATACTGATAGGTGTGTACCAGCCGCTCTATAACACAGATAGTATGCAGGCATGGGCACAGGCAGGTATTACCAGCTTTAGTTTGGATATGCTTCCCCGTACCACCCGTGCGCAAAGCATGGATGTATTGAGCTCGCAGGCGAATATAGCCGGTTACAAAGCGGTATTGCTGGCGGCCAATCTCTACCCGCGTTATTTCCCGATGTTCATGACGGCTGCCGGCAGCATTGCACCAGCTAAAGTTCTCATTCTGGGTGCCGGCGTAGCAGGGCTCCAGGCGATTGCAACAGCAAGAAGGCTGGGGGCGGTAGTGGAAGTATTCGACACCCGTCCCGCCGTTAAGGAAGAGGTGATGAGCCTCGGTGCGCGCTTCATTGAGGTGGAGGGTGCGGCGGATGCCAGCAGGGCCGGCGGCTATGCGGTAGAACAGTCGGATGACTATAAGCAAAAGCAGCAGCAGCGCATAAAGGAAAGCCTGGCAAAAGCCGATATTGTGATTACCACAGCCCAGATACCCGGAAAGAAAGCGCCCATACTGATAACGGAAGAGATGCTTTCCGGTATGCGCAATGGTTCACTGGTGATCGATTTGGCCGCAGCTACCGGTGGTAATACGCCTTTTACCAGGAATAATGACACGGTTATGCATAATGGAGTCACCATCGTTGGTAACAGTAACCTGGCAGCCTCCATGCCTTCCGATGCCAGCAAGCTGTATGGCAAGAACATCATGAATTTCATGG
Organism: Flavisolibacter sp.; assembly: GCA_036263415.1. Classification (GTDB taxonomy): domain Bacteria; phylum Bacteroidota; class Bacteroidia; order Chitinophagales; family Chitinophagaceae; genus Flavisolibacter. The sequence goes on along the minus strand of DATAHC010000281.1, from coordinate 3,029 downwards.
CACTGATCATCAATAAGGAAGGACAGCTCCAGCTGAATTGGGAAGATGACCTCGTGAAAGGCAGCTGTATCACGCACGATGGTGCGGTCGTGCATGAAAGATTGAAGCAACAAACAGTTTAATAGAATAGAATGGATTCAATTACTACCTGGATTGCAGGAAACCAGCAGAATATTTACATCGTCATCCTGATGATATTCGTGGGTATAGAGATCATTGGACGTGTGCCCAGCGTGCTGCATACACCGCTGATGAGCGGTGCCAACGCCATTCACGGCGTGGTGATCATCGGTGCTATCATCGTCATGGGCCGGGCCGACAGCCATAATTATTTTGCACTGATCCTGGGTTTTCTGGCCGTTGTGCTGGGTACCCTGAATGTAGTGGGAGGGTTCGTGGTTACCGACCGGATGCTCGAGATGTTCAAATCAAAAAAGGGAACCAAAAAATAATTGCAGCAGCTGTCTTTGGACAGCTTCTTTCATAAACCAGTATAGAATTTATCGCATGTACTTCAGCATACTGACCGTTATCTACCTTATTGCCTCCGTAACGTTTATTGTCGGATTGAAAATGTTGTCACACCCCGAATCGGCAAGAAAGGGGAACCTGGTAGCCGCTGGAGGAATGACACTGGCTATTGTGGGTACCATATTCTTATATGAGGACCTGGACACCGGCGAACGGTTGCATAACTATGGCTGGATCTTCGGTGGCCTCCTCGTAGGCGGGGTTATTGGAACCTTGATCGCAAAGAAGGTTAAGATGACCGCGATGCCGGAAATGGTCAGTCTGTTCAATGGAATGGGAGGGGCCTGTGCCGCACTCATCTCAATTGCAGAGTTCAACCACTTTGCATCCAGTAATTTCGCGCAGGAGATCATTCAGGCTTTTCCCGGACAGGATTCGTTTGATATGGAATCCTTCGACCTACCGCTTCAGTTCAGTACGCTCCTTACCATATTCCTGGGACTGATCATCGGCTCCGTATCCTTCGCCGGCAGCATCATTGCCTGGGGTAAGCTCAATGGAAAATTGTCTGATAAGACTTTCAAAGGCCAGCATATTGTCAATCTGGTGGTACTGGGCCTGATCGTATTGCTCACCATCGTTCTGCTTACCACGATCAACTCTTCTTTTGAGGTGAATAATGGCCAGCTGATTAATACGGCTAAGCGGATTTCACTGGAAGGCCTCCACATCCGCCTGACGACATCGGTATACGTACTGTTTTACCTGATCTTCTTTCTCTCGCTTCTTTACGGTGTATTATTCGTGATGCCGATTGGCGGTGCCGATATGCCGGTAGTGATCTCACTGCTCAATTCTTTTACAGGTGTGGCAGCCGCCTGCGGTGGATTCCTGTATGAAAATAAGGTAATGCTCACCGGTGGGATCCTGGTAGGGGCAGCCGGTACGTTACTGACCATATTGATGTGTAAAGCCATGAACCGATCACTCGCCAATGTTTTGCTGGGCTCATTTGGCGGACCCAAAGCAGTTGCCTCGGGTGGCGTGAAAGATCAGGGTGCCTATAAGGAGATCAGCCTGAGCGATGCGGCTGTGGTCATGGCATATGCAAATAAGGTTATGATCGTTCCCGGCTATGGTCTGGCCGTGGCCCAGGCACAACATGCCTGCCATGAGCTGGAAAAACTGCTGAACGAGAAAGGAGTGGAGGTGAAATATGCCATCCACCCGGTGGCAGGACGTATGCCCGGTCACATGAACGTTTTGCTGGCGGAAGCAGATGTTCCTTACGAGAAACTGCAGGAAATGGAACAGGCAAATGAAGAGTTTCCAACCACTGATGTGGTGCTCATATTGGGGGCCAATGATGTGGTCAATCCGGCTGCCAAGACCGATCCGGCTTCTCCGATCTATGGTATGCCCATCCTGGATGTGGAGCTGGCCAAGACGGTCATTGTGAACAAGCGTAGTATGAAACCGGGATATGCAGGCATTGAAAATGACCTGTTCTTTCAACCTAAAACCTCCATGCTCTTTGGCGATTCGAAAAAAGTACTGCAGGATCTGATTGCTGAAATCAAGAATCTGTAATCGGTTTCGAACAAACACATACATTATCAGGAATTTTAGCTAAGCCCGTATGCCTTGATAATTCAGGCGTGTGGAAAGAATTATCTGCAGATAAGGTCTTCTCTTTCCTTATTTTTAAGGCTACTACATTTTATTATGAAGCGAATTATACTACTGGCAGGTGTCACGTTGATGCTGGCATCGGCTCATGGTCAGAAGCTCATGGGCTTTTCCGATCCGAATGCTGTTAAACAGGCCGAATGGGAAAAGCAGTTCGACGCGCAGCTCAATGCGCAGAACCTCGATACCTGGATGAAGTTTCTTTCTTCCAATCCGCATCATGTCGGCTCTGCCAAGGGAAAGGCCAATGCAGAATATATGGCTGCCCTGTTCAGGCAATGGGGTTATCAAACGGAGATCAGTACCTATTATGTTTTGTTTCCTACACCTAAAACAAGAGTGCTGGAATTATTGGGCGCCAGGCCCTATAAGGCGAAACTGGAAGAGCCGGCATTGGCTGCCGACAAAACGTCCGGCCAGAAAGCAGAGCAGCTGCCTACCTATAATGCCTACTCCGCTGATGGCGACGTAACGGCGGAACTGGTATTTGTGAACAGAGGTGTACCAGCCGATTATGAGGAACTCGAGCGCATGGGTGTTTCTGTAAAGGGTAAGATCGTCATTGCCAAATATGGCGGCTCCTGGAGAGGGATTAAGCCTAAAGTGGCATATGAGCATGGAGCGGTAGGCTGCCTGATCTATTCCGATCCGGCAGATGATGGCTATGCCGTTGGAGATGTGTACCCGGAGGGTCCGTTTCGGCGTGCCGATGGTGTGCAACGGGGTTCTGTTATGGATATGCCGGTGTATCCCGGAGATCCGCTGACCCCAAATGTCGGAGCAACCAAAGACGCAAAACGCCTTGACCGTAAAGAGGCGACTACGATCATGAAAATTCCTGTATTGCCGATTTCATATGAAGACGCATT
>DATAHC010000280.1:0-1658 GCA_036263415.1 Flavisolibacter sp. | reverse complement strand
ATCTTTATATTTCAGTAGTGCTGCGAGATCGGATGCCTTAAAGGAGCAGCGTGTGCCTGTGGCTGCCAGCGATGACTTTTCATACTGACCAATCCACATCATGCAGGTATCTCTGGGTACGGGCCTGCCTACGTTTTTGGTAAATACAGATTGAGGCGTCAGTATTTCAGCTGAAGCAACTGCCTTTTGAAGCGGCTGAACAGCGGCCGGCTCTGATTTGGTTTCTTTGCTTTTCTGACAGGCGTAGGTTACCAGGCACCCTACTACTAAGGCCATAACCGGCCATTTGATCTTTTTCATGAAGACAGATTAATGAATATTGAAACTAGTAAGGGTATCAGGATGGAGCTGCCAAGCAGCTGACACAAAGGGGAAGAAAAGCTATTCCTGTTCTATTGAAGCGTAATTCTGTTGCTGTTTATACTAAAAGATATTCAAGATTGTAAGGTAGCCGTCAAAGCCCATTGAACTACGATTCTACATTTAGTCATTTCTTCTATTAGGTATTGAAACTATGGTTCTGAAAAACCTCTCTTATTCCTTTGATGGCTACGGGCTGCTGGTTGAAGACCAGATTGTACCGCAGAGTAATAGCCCACAGAAAGTGAGCCTTACCTTCAGAGAAAAGGGGGCTTACCGTTTTGCCCAAAACTTTCATGTGGTGAGCAGTGACTTGCTGAATATTAAAATGAAGGGCCCCATGATGCTGTATACCATTAAGGACAAAGACGGCTATGCCCTTCAGTGCTGTGGCGAAAACGCAAGTTTCCGCTGTGCGCTGAGCCTGCGCTTCAAAAACGATAAGCGAATGCCTGAGAATTGCATGCTGGTGGTAATTCCCAAAGGGGTGACCCATGCCGGCACGCCCTATCCTTGTATTACGTTTGTGTTGTCTAATAGTAAGAAGGTAAAGATGAGGTGGTAGGAATACAGACTTCAAAGACAAGAGGGCTACCGATAATCACCTAGAGAATAATCATTGTAAAATTTGGTAGTAATGATATAGGTTTCTTTCTTGGTTATTTGGATTTAGACCTTCTCATCTCTTTTCTTTCTTCCAGCAACCTTTTGCCCCTTGCTTTGATTATCTCAGCTTCCGTGACAAAATCAAGTATTTTACTTTTATCAATTTCCTTCTCCATTTTATTAACAACCAGATTGTTGCTAAAGTAATAAAGAGCTACTACAGAACTATTGCCACCAATTATTTTATCAATAACCCTGACATAAAACAAACTATCATCCTTGAAATAGTATTCATACCAAAGTTTCGACCCCTCAGATATGAGAAGATAGTATACCAGATTTCTTGAGCTGGTATCAATTACATAAAAATGTATGGAATCTGAATTGAATCTTCTTATTCCTATTGCGGGTTTATTGAGCTGCTTGAAATCGCTTCTGAGGAATCTAACAAATTGCTTATCCAAAGCGGATTGCGCTTCATTCGAACGGGATACTGCCATCGTTCTTCTGTACCCAAGATCCAAAAATCTGTATGCATCAGCAATATATTTATTAATGGTTTGTAAATCATAGGCCGCTACATGTGTAGATTCCAGTTTATCATTAAGAATATAAATGGGTTCCTGGCCTAGCTTCATGATGCAAACTACTTTATCATTCATAAAAAAATACCGAACCCAGATATCCGTATC
>DATAHC010000279.1:0-12391 GCA_036263415.1 Flavisolibacter sp. | reverse complement strand
GGCTTTGAGCTGAATGTAACGCTTTCGAAACTGCAGGAAGAGAAAGCAAAGTCCCGCAAGAAATAATCAGGATTCCGGATCCATCAGTCCCCATTGACCGGACAGGCGGTGCAGATCGGCCCCTTTCAGTTTCGTTTCCTGGTAATGTCCGGCCACCGCCTTTTGCCGGTAGGCCTCATACACGCTTACGGCGCAGGCTACGCTGATGTTGAGGGACCGGATCATGCCCACCTGGGGAATGAGAAAATTGCCGTCCGCCAGTTCCCGGATCTCATCGCTGACGCCGGAGTGCTCGTTGCCGAATACCAGTGCGATGCTGCGGGTGAGGTCCGCCTCATACAGGCTCACGGCATCGGCCGCCAGGTGCGTGGTGAGGATGGTGCTGTATTTTTTACGCAGGGCGGTGAAGCATTCCTGCGCGTCCTCGAACTGGTGCACGTCCAGCCATTTGGCCGCGCTGCTGCTGCTCCGTTCCCCCCATTTCTTATGGCGGGCAATGCGGGTATTGAGAACATAGATCTCCTGGATCCCAACGGCATCGCAGCTGCGCATAACCGCAGAGATATTGTGGGGGTCAAAAACATTTTCCAGGACCACCGTAAGGTCGTTCTGCCGCTTGCTGATCACGGCTTCTATGCGCTGGCGTCGTTCGTTGGTCATAATTGGGTACAAACTTATAGGTTGATTCAATTAAACCATTAAATTTGCAGCCCTTTCTCTGTGCAAGGATGTATGGAGAGAAGCGGGTGGCTTCAGACCGGTAGAAATGAAGTCATTTGCAAAGAAACGGGTGGTGGCGCAGCCCGGTAGCGCACTTGCATGGGGTGCAAGGGGTCGCTGGTTCGAATCCAGTCCACCCGACAATTTTTAGGCAGCATTTAAAGCTGCCTTTTTTTATGCACTATTATACCTACATTTTAAGAAGTGAGTCAACAGTTATGTTTTACTGCGGTCAGACAGATTCTATTGATCACAGATTAGTACGTCATAATGATGGAATGGTCAAAAGTACAAAGCACGGAATTCCGTGGAAATTGATTGGATTTGTGACATTCGAATCCAGGTCAGAATCGATGGCCCTGGAGAAAAAAATCAAAGGAAGAGGAATAGAACGTTGGATGAATGAAAATGCTTCATTATTAAAGCACTTGCATGGGGTGTCCCGCTAAAGCGGGACTGGTTCGAATCCAGTCCACCCGACAAAAAGGTAGCATTCAGCTGCCTTTTTTTATACCCGGTACTGAATACTTTGAAGCTAATAAAGATTTAAGGATGAGTAAGACCGAAAAACCTTTTATTAACGACCGCTAACAGGCGTTTGCCAATATACGGGCTGACGAATAAGCATTATGCATTTGTTCTTTATTGAGCTTTTTAATAACTTACCGGGGCTGACGGAATGCTATTGCTGGTAAATCGGTAAGCGCAAGAACGTTACCTGCAACTAAAACTTCAATGCGCCCTATTCAACTAATTTTGGTTTTGCTTTCAGGTGGACTAGCTGTTTATCTGGAATTCAGGCACATAAAGGAGTGGACACTTTTTGGTGGCGAACTGTTGGACAATGTCCCTTTCTTTATACTTAGCGTTGTGTTAGTTGTTTGTCTTATTAAAAACAGGAGGCAATACAAGCAAACGAAAAGCCTTGTTTCATTTCTGCCTTTTATAATTGGGTTTGCCTTGTTGTGCTTTACACTTGGGCATAAACTTTTGCGTTCGCATCACGACAAGTTGCCTACACTTTTCACTGCCACTAACTATGACCTGGGAACGGATGGCGGGTTTCGCCTGCATTTTAAAAAGGGTAACTACTTGTTAGGCGAAAAGATTGACCACTTCAGAACAACAACTTATTGGGGCGAATACAAACGAAGCGGTGATACAATTATTTTGAACATTCCTTTAGATTTTAAGATGGGCAGACAGGCTATTGTTCAAAATAATGTGTTGCGTTTCCTTGACGACACAGTGAAGTTTGAGATTTCAACCTATTAGCTGCAGGTAACGGGGGTTTTGTGTCAGCGTGGCGTGACCCAACGTAGCATCAGCAGCAGGAACAACTTTCATCTTCAGTTTCGACTTACGAGACGCATATGAACAACAGAAGAGAACTTGTACATTGGTTCAAGGTCTGTTCTTATCCCATTAAAGAACCTTTTCTTATTCATGCTTCACTACTATCCAAAAAAATATTCATTAGTTCGGAGATAAACTTATATTGGTTTAAAGTCAGGATAATTATGAAATATCTCATATTTCTCTTTTTCCCGTTACAGCTTTTGGCCCAGCAGCGCTCGATTATATTCAAAAATGTGAATGTTGTTGATGTAGTGAAAGGATCTCTGATAAAAAATCAGAATGTTCTTATTGAAGGGGAAAGAATTACAAAAATAAGTTCCAAGCCAATTGTTTCTAATTCTGCTATTGTTATCACTGCAACCGGTAAATACTTAATACCCGGACTGTGTGACTTTAATGCAGAAGTTTTTAATTATGAACACTCAGGCGTTCCAGCATTCAACTTATTGTTAGCTAATGGAGTAACCTCAGTACGTGATTTAAAACCACAAGAAAATCCAGTGGATGTATTTGATGCACGAAAACGGCTGCGGACGGGAAACATTCTGGCTCCAAGGATTTATCTATCGGGTAAAACGCTTATCGATCGACTGCCTTTTCAAAAGGAAAATATGGAAAAATCCCTGCTGGTTAACTCGGTTGCAGAAGCACAGCAGGCCGTGGATTCTATGATTTTTTATGGTGCAGATGTGATCGACATCCGAACTATTCTAAACCGACCTATTTTACAAGCCATCACTAAACGGGCACACCAAAAAGGCAAAAAGGTATTGGCCCGTTTCTCTGGAAACTGGATTGATGCATCGGAGGATGGAGTTGATGCATTTACTCATCCTGCTGACTTGTGGCGTGTGGCTTCAAAAGGAAGGGATAAATTGTTTCGTTTTTCTGAAGCGGATAGCATGCGTTTTGTTTCTGTGCCTGAATTTTATAATAGGGTTTTGCCTTCACTTGGCCCTGTGGATACAACCTACTTTTATATCCTTGTAAACAAGCTGGTAAAAAACCATACCTGGATCTGTACCAATTTCGCAAGCCATATGCCATCAAAAGTAAAATTCGAAATAGGTGATTCCTCAAGAAATGAATACCGGACAGCGGCTCAGAAAAAGCAACTTTTACTTTTAAAAGAGGAGATGAATCAAATTGTGGCTGAAAGGTCAAAAATAGCGTCACCCCAAGTGTATTTTGCAATAATGGCCAATAAAAAAGGTGTGCCCATCTTGGCTGGTACTCAAATTGAGGATGTTGGAACTCCAGGAATGTCACTTCATGATGAATTATACTGGTTTGTTGTTGGTGGTTTATCGCCAGCTGAGGCATTACGAACAGCTACTATTAATCCTGCTGTTTTTTTAAACATGCAAAAGGATCTGGGGACTATAGATAAAGGCAAACTTGCAGATTTGGTATTATTAGACGAAAATCCTTTAGAGGATATATCAAACACAAGGAAAATCAATATCGTGGTCGTAAATGGAAAATTACTGCAGAAGGAGGACCTGAATAAACTCCTATTGGAGGCAAAAGAAAGAGTGAATCTGAAATAATTAGGTTTTACAAGTGTCATTTAAAAAGTTCCTGATTTCGTCCACATCAACAAAAAGTTGGTTTGAACATTGTCCAACTCTCCCGACAATTCTTAGGAAGTATTTAAAAATTCTTACTTTTTATGCCTGGTAGCGCATCCTGCTTGGGCGGGAGGGGTCGATGGTGCAAGGTTGACTACATTATCCTATATTTCTCTATTTAGAATTCTTGAATAATTTTTCAATTCTTCAGAGCTGAATGAATTGCAGGGAAACGTTAATACCTGGCCGTAAAGCCTTGGGTCAGTATCGGGATTTAGGTGTGCAAATTGCGGGTCATCTGCCGCTTGTATGCGTACCAGCTTATCGTCTAGAATGAATGCGATTTGTTTTCCCTTTGTCTTCTGCATTCCAGCGTATAAGGATTGCGCCCCTATCATATCTAATTGGATTATAATGGCCCAGCAGTCTTTTTCATGCAATAAAGTTGATTTTTGAAAGTTTTCAACGGTGATAATAGGTACAGGATTTATGTCGAAGCTTTTGCCTGATTTTATTTCTTTTCTTTTATACCCTGTTTGGATTTCCGAAATAAAATACCAACCAGTATGAAGGACACTATCAAACTTTAAAATATCCAGACCATCCTTGATAGAGTATTTGGAGTCTTCAAAAGTTACACGTTTCGCAATGGTATCAGAGGATTGGTACCTAATTAGAGAAAAAGCTAAAATGAACACTATTGTCATTTTCATAATGCCCGATTATGTAAAATCGATGTTAGTTATATTATATTTTTAACTCAGACGGAATATAATTAATACAAACTGAAATTATGCTATTTCGAATCTTCCTACATAATAAATGAGCTATTCCAACGTCATATTAGTATAATAGATTTATTTCTAGCTATGAAAGTATTATTGTCAGGTTTTAAAAAGATATACGATAAGTCAGGATTTGGTTTACGCTGCTTTAGCCTTTTTTTATGTCTATTCTTCTTTTCCATAAATTCAAAAGCGCAAAATAAAGTTCCATCCGGCCCAAGTCTAGGTTTTGATACAACAAACTTGAAGATCCAAGCTTATCCACCTGGAAATCCTGATTATTCTGAGTGTTATAGACCTCGTATTTATGCTTATAGTTATAAGAATGGAAAATTAATTAACTATAATGTAAGAGGATTTGACCTTATTTATTCAAAACCTGGAGAAGAGATACGTACAGCTAGTTCCAATGATGCCAATCTTACTACCTTTATGCTAGGCATTATTACTAAATCAGATACAAGTTTATCTAATTTATACCTGGATAATGTACTAATTGAAATTTCATCAAAAAAGGTAATTAAGATCATTGGAATGAGGCAATTGAATTACAAACGGTAAATTATAATTTTTGTATAGCTTATTGGTTCAGTTATGCAATGTCATTTGTATTCTTACTTATTTCTGTAACGGATCCTCCGGCAGCTCCATCTCCCATCCTTCCGCTTCCATACTGATAATGGTTTCAAAAGCGCCCTCCTCACCTTTTTTATAGAAAACCTTAATACCGCTGAATTGCTGGTAGCAGCGTATGGTTTGCAGCCCCTCGCAGGTGGGCAGTTCCGTCAGCCGGTCTACTTCTTCCTGCTCCAGGCCCTCACCGTCGTGGTGTACTACCAGGTAATAAATACCCTTCTCATAGCGCTGGGTCAGGTGCAGATAGGTCAGGTGGCTGTGTTCCAGGGCATTAATAACCACTTCTTCAGCAATGCGAAATAAGCAAAGCTCCAGAGATACGTCCAATCGAAGCAGCGGATTACTGAAAAGTACCAGGCAGGGTATTTCATAATCTTCACAAAGCCTTTCAACCAGAATGCGTAAAGGAGGACCAAAGCCGGTTTTTTCAATCGTGTGAGGAGCGATCTCGAAGGTATAGCCAATCACCTCCGCACTGGTTTTGTGCAGTAAAGCAATGGTATTGTCCATATAATCAAACAGCAGCGATTCCGAAAAGTTTTTTTCAATACCCGTTTTGATCAAATCTATCTGAACGCTGGCCAACATCAGCTTGCTCACAACTTCTACATTGATATCAGACGCGCAGCTTAATTGACGGCTTTCGGAATGTTTAATGGTGGCGTAGAAGATTTGCTTTTGAGAGGTAAATTCCTGCGATTGCTTGATGTTATCACGATTCAATTTTAATTTCAAATACTGAATGGCGGTAGATAAAATAAATAAAATGAAAAGCAGTCCACCAGCTATCCAAATTAGGTAGGCTAACCTGTTTACAATTTCAAACGTTTCTTGCATGATTTTTAGCTATGGCTATATTTTGCGAATGATCACTTAAATAAATCCCTCTGGCAAAGAATAGGTGTTTAATTATTTCGGTAATACCATGCAGTAACCATATATGAAGGCCATACTCTTTAGGTAAATGTGTAAATACATACCGGCTTAAAGTAAAACTGCAAAATCCCTGAAAGAAGTAAAATCCTATTCCCGCTACAATTAAGAAGTGAGGATAGAGCCAGGGGCTCTCTACAGGTAGTGTTTTTAAGAAATAGCGAAAGAAAAGAACACTATAAGTTACAAATAGTACTGATCCAATGATTCGAATGATATTCTGGTAGGTGTGAATGTCTTGCCAGAAAATTGAAGTAAGAATAAATAATACTAAAAAGCCAACTCCCAGCAACAGAATTAGTTTTTTTAAAACAATCAGTAGCAATGAAAAATAATAGGTTAGCAGTAAAAACTCTAGTAAGAAGTAAATATTGAGTATGATCGCTCCCTTATTGCCTAATTGTACATAAACCTCATTGGTTACATCTGCACAAAACGAAATCACTAGTAAAAGGAAAATTACACGGATTTCTTTAGACCTCTTCTTAACAAAGAAATATAGGAGAATGGGAAGTAAAGTAGATAGTATTGAAATGTATAAGAAAACATCTATAAAGTTGTTCATTTTACAAAGAGTTGGTTAAGTGTTATAGCCCATCTGTTGGACATATGTTTGGACATGGGCGACCTTCGTCTTCCATATACAGTGATGTCGTTACATCTGCATTACTCAGGAGCAAACGTTCTCCATCTGTATTAATTCCCTTGCGTACCTGTATCCGGGTAGCCTTCCCTATACCCATCAACCGCTCAAACGTATTGGCCCCAAAGAACTCCCCTTCAACTATTGAAGTAGCAACATTCTTATACGCCGCCTTCAATGCCTTTGCTTTCTCCCAGCTGATCACACCTATAGAGGAAGCCACAGAGGAAGATTTGATGATAGCTCCGGACGTATTGATGCCAAAGGGCATCAACACCCAGCCCTTCTGTAGGTCATAACCATGATAGAACAGGATACCCACACAATCTTTCTGCTTAAGGATCGGATCCAGGTCCTGGGCTCGCACCAAACACTGTTGAGATAGCGCGGAAGATGCAGCCAGTGTGGCGCTGGTAAAGTTCCGGATCCACTGCATCGCTGAATCATGTGGCACCGGGCTGCCTACTTCTTTTGTAAAGGGTGAAATGCTCAGCGCCTCACCGGATGATTTGATGGGTGTTGCTGATTCGGCAAGCTTATTTGATATGGATGGATTTGATTCCTCCCTGCTCTTTACACAGGCGTAAGCGGTAATCGCTGTCATGGCCAAGAGGCCGAAGAGGCGCTTTGTATGCATCATGGGGACTGTTGATTTTTGGTTGCAATCGGAAAGCTAGTACCCAGGAGCAGTTTTTCAGTGTCAGCAGCTGACAAATTGCGGGTTTCACCTATGGTAAATTATCTATGCGTTATAAATTGGACGTAAGAATAGTCCGCCCATAGACAAAGCATAGGCAACTCATCTAAGAAAACAAGGATTGACAACCAATATTCTCAGCCTTACTGCTTATTCCTATTAACTAAAGAGTTACAGCCAATTTTGCGCCTTGCCGGAGTCAAAATTCATTGTCTTCTCAAATCTTTTCTTTAGCTGTTTGATGGAAAATGAAGCATAGAATGAATATGCTAATGTCATTATGAGAAAGGTTAAGCCCATACTCCAATCAGCATCGCGATAGCCCATTATAAGATTTACAAAGTTGAAGAGTACACACACTATCAAGACCAATAATATAACCAATCCGGGAAAACTGAGCTTTGTTTCCGTTTTGATCGTTGTTTGCTTAAAACCTGTTTCTATTAATTTTCCTTCCAGTAGCACCAGATTGAAGGGAAATGCAGCACCTAGTCCAAATGTGAATTTTGTTTTCAGAATGAAAACATGATCGTGAAGTGATTCGCCTCTTAGGTTTATCGAGAAATCATACCAGGGGTTGTCTAATAAAGCTTGAATTTGGGATTCAACGCTATCTAAGGTTTCAGGTATAACATAGGAAGCTTTTTGTACTAAGAACCCCATTTTTCATAATTGAAGCAAAAAATACAACAAAAAGAATTTCGTTTATAATTAAAGTGTAAGAGTTTCTAAACTATAACATAGCTGATCGTGCTCTTTTGTTAGCTCTTCTGATCCCAACAAATAATATAAAGTTTTTGATGAATTCTAATAGAGCATACAGGGTTGATACGGGCATTGGTTTACTGATAATCCTGTAACCAGTAAAATCAGAAGTCCATATGAATAGTATGATTCCGAGGCCATACGATAAAAAGTACGCAATGGTGATATAAAGTTGATAGGTATAGAGGGGTTTGCCTGCCGGTAATTCCTTTGCATAGTATGAAAAGAATGCTATACAATATACCATAACTGCCAGGGCGCCATAAATCTTTAATATGCTTTGAGACGAATCGATTGACTGCCACCAGGCGCTGATGATCCAGGCCATCAAGCCATATATAAGGCATAAAATAATTGCGGCCATTCTCAGTTTGGGAATCATATAAACATAGAGCAGGCTTAACAGGGCAAAACTGATCGCGAAATGAATATTATTTATGAGTGCACCATGGTGGCCGGATTTCAGATATATGTTATTAAGGACATCGGAAAGAATGGATACAGAAGATAGGATCAGCAACACCATCATAGTATTGCTTCTATCCTTTCCGGCTAAAACACCAACTATAGGCAGCAGCTTGGATAGAATGGAAACATATATGGCCAGTTCAAACAGATTCATATCCGGATATTTGGACCAGTGGATTTCTCACTATACTGAATGTATTACCCTTTGTAAGAAAATAGTAGTGAAGGGTATTGTAAGCTTTTTAAGGTGATCTTCCGGAAAGAATGTTTTGGAAAGGATTGCTAAAAAAAGGGGCAGATACTTCATAGAACGCTTCAATTGGATGACCATCGAAGCTACTCCAGCTACCCCCACCGAAATGGCGTTTACCCGACAAATGGTTTCAATAGAAATGATACACCTGATCACGAACCGTTTTCCAATCCTTCCCTGTATCAACTCATCTTATATATCAACGCTTTCACTCTATAATGATTAAAAGCAAACATACCAGCACTGGCAAGGGTCACCTTTCTGTTTTTGATCAAAACGATACGATTTTATCCTACTATGATCTATTTTGATCAAAATGATACGAAAATAGAAGTGTCTGGAACCTGTGACAAATGACAATACAGTAGTAAACTCCTCTTTTTCCTCCTTCTTCTCTTATTCATCTCTTAGCCCATCCTTCGTGCTAACTCCCTATGGAAAGCATATCGAAAGCATAGGGAATAGCTATGGAAGCCGTATATTGACCTATCGATAAGCTGGCATCAGTCAACCTCAACTTGTCAACCACTTATCAAATCCCTTTCTTCCAGTTTGTAATTCCCCTTAATTACCTTTTCTTTATAGCAGCATCAAAGCCAAAACGAAGAGCAATGAAAAAAGCAACCCTGGTATTCCTGGTCATAGCCAGCTCGTTCGGCTTTGGTTTCGCCGTTCATTCCCACATCAGCAACCCAAAATCTAACAAAATGAAAAAGGTAACCGGTATCGGTGGCATATTCTTCAAATGCAAGGATCCTAAAAAAGTAAGAGACTGGTATCAGAAGCACCTTGGACTGAACACGAACGATTACGGCGCCACCTTCGACTGGTTCGATGGCGACGACAGCACAAAGAAGGGACAGACCCAGTGGACGCCTTTCAGTGAAACCACCAAATACTTCGAGCCTTCTACCAAAGATTTCATGATCAATTACCGGGTAGCGAACCTGGAGGCGCTGGTGGAAGAACTGAAAACAGATGGCGTGACCATCCTTGACAAGATCGAATCCTACCCTTACGGCAAGTTTGTCCACATAATGGATGTGGAAGGAAATAAGATCCAGTTGTGGGAGCCGGCGGAGGGAGATTAAGGATGTCAGATGTCAGATTTCAGATGTCAGATTTGGGGTCGTTTCCATGGAAACATTTCCTTTGTGTCCTGACGGTTTCCTGTTGGTAGCGGACCGTCCTTGATCTGCTGCCGGCGTAGGTAGGTTCCCAGGGTTATCAATCTGGTTGCCTGCTGCTTTTTCTTTGTCTATCCGGTTCTTCCGGTGGCTTCCGTCTTCCTAGTTTATCCTTCTTTCTCCTTTTTTATCCTTTTTTCTCCCTGATCCTCCGCGATGCTCCCTGTTTCGTACCCAGCCTTTTTCCTCATCGTAGTTTTGCTGTATGAACGGAATAGTCCGTTTATACTGTTCTTTGACACTCCCACCGGGAGAATGGATTTGCCGTACTTACGGCATCTTACTGATTTTGTCAGCCTACCGACAGAGGGGCCCCTACTGCTTTTTTAGTTTTGCAGGCAACATGAAATCAGTCATTTATCCGGTTCTTTTACTGCTTTTGGGTTTGGGTTCACAGGCACAGGAAAAATCCCGTTCCATCGTCAGAACGATCGAGGCCACGGTCTCAAAAGGGAAAGGCGATATCGGGCTCGGGAGCTCGTTCGATAACAACTGGCGGGTAGGAAAAAGCAAACGGCTGGAACTGGGCTTTGGATTGCGCTGGACGTTCTACCAGGGCCGGGACAAGGAATTCGTTACGGCACCGGCTCCCCTGGCGAAAGGAAGCTCAGGCCCGCTGGTATTTTTCAAGCCACGCCTGGCGGAGAACCTGGATACCCTGTTCATTGACAGGCCCAAGGTGCACCTGATTAATATCACCGCCAACCTCGCTTACCAGATCGTTCCGAAGCTGTTCGCCGGCTTCAATATCGATCTCGTCGGACTGTCACTGGGAAAGAAACAGGAAGGTATCTATACCAGTGAGGGAAGGTCCATGAAGGTGAAAGCAAAGCCAACCACTTTCAATTTTCTGAAGGTGGACGACAATACCATCGGCAGCCAGAATTCGGAGTTCTTTCTATTGTATGAGTTCAATGAACGATGGTCTATCAAGGGTTTTTATGAACTGGTCTATATCGAATACAAGACCGATGATTATGTGCAGATCCTGAACGGTGACGGCAACGACCGGTTCCACGATGTACCCAAGGGAGGCGGTATCGGTATCAGTTATTATTTCAAATAAGCTTTTATCAGAAACGAATATGAATCACCGGTTGAAATTCCTGTTCTGGGGCGCTTTCATCAGTTTCCTGGGCTCCCTGCCACCGGGTACCATGAATATCATGGCCATTCATATTTCGTATAAAAACGGCGCTGCTGCCGGGTGGATCTATGCAGTGGGTTCCATGCTGGCCGAATTGCTGGTGGTGATCCTGGCGCTGGCCGGACTGCGCCGGCTGCTCCGCTTTCAGGCCTTGCTTCGCTGGCTGGAAGGGCTCACCCTATTGCTGCTCCTGGCTATGTCCGCCGGATCTTTCTACACCGCCGCGCAGCCGCCCTCCTACTCCATGGCTTTACAGGTTCCTGAAGGTACGCCGTTTTGGATCGGTGTTTTCCTGAGCCTGACCAATCCCCTGCACATCCCGTTCTGGATGGGTTGGACCACCCTGCTGCTGCAGAAAAAACGATTGAAAGCCGGCAGAAGAAATTATGTCTTTTACATTACCGGTATCGGCATCGGAACCATGGCCGGGTTCCTGGTCTTTATAGCCGGTGGTCCTTTCCTGATGCTGCAGTTCATGAAGCAGGCGCCTGTTCTTCATCTTTCCATTGGCATCGCTTTACTGGTAACCGCCCTGGTGCAGCTGTATAAGATGCGCACACAGTCCATTCAAAACCGTTACGGATACCTGATGCCGGAAGGAAAATCACTTTCTTAGCTGGTAGGTACCATTGACCCGTGACAGGGAAACCCCGTTGAACTTAATGCCGTTGAGGGTTGTGGAGGTGCCGCAGCATTTGGAGGAAAGCGTGAGCAGGTCCAGGTTCAGCGTATCGGCATCGCCGTTGCCATACGGCACATAGGACGTATTCCTGGAGGCGGAGAACGCTACCAGGAAAGCGCTGTCGGTCGAGGAGCCGGAGGGCGGCAGTATTTGTGAGGTCAAAAAAATAGTGTCGCTGCCCTGCAGGTTGTAAAAGCGTACCTGGCTTTTATCATATATTTTCCCGGGCCCGAACACCAGGTCCTTACCCGCAGCATCTACAATGCGGAATAGCTCGGAGGCGTTGGTCGGCGGACAGTCTACATTCCCACACTGCCGGCAGGAGGATACAGCCATGCCTAAACTACCCAGACCCATCAACAGCAACCAGAATAATGTTGTGCGTTTCATAGACGCTAAAATTACGAAAGCCGGCGAATTTGTAAGGAGCGCGGATTCTATGCAGGATACCTTAATTTTAATCCAGACTAAAGGCTAACTGCACCGGATATGAAAAAAGGAAGACTGGAAGCATTCAGCGATGGCGTGATCGCCATCATCATCAC